>DAOUZG010000105.1 GCA_030665705.1 Deltaproteobacteria bacterium
CACGAGGTCCTGCAGCATCTCGAGGTCCCTCGAATTGACGACGGACGGGTCGATATTCAGGCGGACCAGCTCGAGCCGCCCGTTCGCTTCCGCGGTGACCATGCCGCCTCCGACGGTAGCCTCCACCATCCGGTGTCGGAGTCTTTCCTGCGCCTCGGCGAGGCGGCCCTGGATCTGCTGCGCCTGCTTGAGCAGAGCCGAGAGGTCGAAGGGGGGCTGGCTCACGGCTCCTCCTCGGGAAATTCGATGGACTGCAGCTCGGCGTCGAAGAGATCGATGACGCGCCGTACCGCCGGGTGAGACTTCGTCTCCTGACGGATCTGCGCGAGCTTCTCGGGGTCCCGCCGGCGCGTCGCCGCGCTTCGGGCTCCCTCGCTGCGCGGGGTCGTCGACCGGGTCGACGACCCCGGCCGCCGCGCGGAGCCCTTCGACGAGCGGGACGATCCTTCGGTCCGCCGACCCGAGCCGCTCGGAGAATCGGGTGGGCCCCCCGATGGGCGGGGGGGGCCTCCGGGCCCGGCGGGAGGTCTGCCCCCGAGATTCTCGAGACGCCGGAGGAGATCCGCGATCGACTCCGAAGCGGGAAGGGTCGCCATGCGTACGACGGCCATCTCGACCACGTGGTCGGGGTGCTGTGCGAAGGCCAGTTCCTGAGCCCGTGACTGGAGCACCCGGAATAGCCGATCCAGCGCCTCGGGGTCTTGGGGTTGCGCCCGGCTCCGGATCTCCTCGACCTCGTCGGGAGCCGCGTCGATTAGCTCCGTGGGATCCTCAACAAGGCGCGCGATGGTGAGGTTCCGAATCTCCTCGAGGAGGCTCCCCACGAGGCGGGCGGGGTCGATCCCCTTCTCGAGCGCGCGACGGACCGCACGAAGCGCCTCGCTCGGATCGCGTGCGAGCACGGGGTCGAGGATGTCGCGCAGAATCCGTCGGTCGATCAGGTCGAGGATAGCGATCGCGTCGTCCTCCCGAATGGAGGGGCCGAGTCCGCTCACGAGTCGGTCGAGGAGCGTCAGCGCGTCCCGCAGGCTCCCGTCGGCCTCACGGACGAGCGCGCGCAGAACCCCTTCGGGCAGCTCCATCGACTCGCTGCTCGCGATCTCTCGGAGACGGGAGAGCAGTTCGGCGGGGCCGAGCCTCTTCAGATCGAACCACTGAACCCGTGAAAGCACCGTCTGCGGAATTTTGCGCGGATCGGTCGTCGCGAAGATGAAGAGGCTCCGGGGCGGCGGCTCCTCGAGGGTCTTGAGGAGCGCGTTAAATGCCGCCTGGGAAAGCATGTGAACCTCATCGATGATGAAGATCCGATGCTTCCCCGGAGCGGCCGCATAGCGGATGCTCTCGCGGATCTCGCGAACGTTTTCGACTCCGGTGTGGCTCGCGGCGTCGATCTCCTGAACGTCCATCGACCGGGAGGCACCGATCTCCTGACAGGGTGCGCACCGACCGCACGGCTTTTCAGTTGGACCCTCGTCGCAGTTCAGGCACTTCGCGAGAATGCGCGCGATCGAGGTCTTCCCGACCCCGCGGGGGCCAGCGAGAAGGATCGCGTGGGGGAGCCGCTCAGACTTGAGCGCGTTGCGCAGCGTCACGGTGACGTGCTGCTGCCCGGCGACCTCGTCGAACGTCTGCGGCCGCCACCGCCGCGCCAGGACCTGATAGCTCATGAGGATCTCGCAGTTTAAGGGCGGGCGCGCGCCCGGCCCTCCGCAGGGAAGCCAGTCCCCGGCGGTGATCGCTGGGCGACCCCGACCACCTGGAACCGTCCGCTACCGCTGCTTCCTTCCGGACCTGACGGGGTTTGCAGGGGCTCCACCGGCCGGGACCCAGCGATCACCGCCGGGGACCGACCCGACCAATCTAGCCCTCCGGGCAGGGGGGCGTAAAGCACGGCGACTCGGAAGATTACTCCCTCGCACAGCCGGGCGAGGCTCGGCGAATCAGGCGCCGCAGGAACACCGCAGTCAGGGCCGTACGCTCAGGGAGGCTCGGGAGCCACACGAACTCCCTCTCGGTATGGCTCTCCCCACCTCGAGGACCCATCGAGTCGAGCGTCGGAAGACCCTGGGCTCCGGTCAGCGAGCCGTCGGTGCCCCCTCCCGCGTGGACCGAGGAGGGCAGCATCACGCCGAGGTCCCGTCCGACCTCGGCGTGCCGATCGAGCAGAGCATCGACCCGCTCGGTCGCTACTTTCGGGGGCCGGTGCAGCGTCCCCCAGAGCTGTGTTCGGGTTCCCTCGACGAAGGCTGTCTCGGCGATCTTCTCGACCGCAGCCTCGATCTCCCGGCCCAGCTCGGGCGTGTCGTAGCGCACGTCGATCCAGGCCTCCGCGTTGTCCGGGACGATGTTGCGCTTCGTACCTCCCCGAACCGTTCCGACGTTGACGGTGACGCCTCGCTCGTAGTCGGAGAGCTTCTCGAGCCGCACGACCTTCTCCGCCAGCTCGCGGACCGCGCTGCGCCCCTCCCGGTGCGCGCTTCCGGCGTGAGCGGCAACCCCCTCCACCTTGAGATGGAACTGCCCGAGACCGCGTCGCGAGCGGACGAGTGCGCCGCTGGAGTGGGCCGACTCGAAGACGAACCCGCAGTCTGCTCGCTGCGCCTCGGCCTCCACCCGGGGGCGCGAGCCCAGCGATCCGATCTCCTCATCACTGTTCAGGAGCACCGTGATCGAGGCGGCGTCCAAGTCTCCGCTCTCCCGGAGCGCGCGCAGCGTCTCGAACAGGACGATGAGCCCCCCCTTCATATCGACCACGCCGGGGCCGTAGGCACGGTGCGAATCTCCGGGGTCGAGACGAAAGGCCTGAAAGGGCGAGTCCTCCTCGAAGACCGTGTCGAGGTGGCCGATCAGGAGCAGGCGAGGGCCTGGTTCTTCACGGGCGGATCCGGCTCTTCGAGCGACGATCAGGGGACCCGTTCGGGCACTGCTTCGTTCGGGAAGCTCCAGCGTGACCCCATCTTCACTCTGCACCTCGAAGCCCAGCTCGCCGAGCTCGGCCCCGAGGATCGAGGCAAACCGCTCGAGCCCGTCCGTATTCCACGTCCCGGTATTGATGTCGACCCAGCGTTTCAGCGTCTCGACCATGGCCGGGCGACGCTCGTACACGCGATCGCGTAAGGATCGCTCGGGCTCGTCGAGGTCGCCCCGTGCAGGGCGACCGCCCGCAAGAACGACGAGTGTGACGAGACACAGCACGCCCGAAGATCCGAACCGTCCCATCGCCCTTCCCACAATGGCCCCGGGAAAGTGCCTCCCGGGCAACCCCGCGGATTCTCCAGGTGGCGCCCGCTTCGGTCAACCGGGTCTTGATGGATCGCTATTCGGCGAGGTAGCCGAGCTCGCCGAGGCGCTCGATCGCCTCCTCCGAGAGGATCACGGGCTCCGTCTGAATCGCGAGCAGGTCCGCGAATGTGGCCTCCGCCTTCTCCCTGAGCGCCGCTGCGCGCTCGGGCCGCTGCCTCGAGAGGTCGGAGGTCATTCGAGGGTCCGCGGCGATGCCGTAAAGCTCCACGTCGCCGCCGCTGCTCCAGACCAGCGCCTCGTCACCAACGCGGTAGAGGTTCCACGCGTGTTGGAGCCGGCCTCCGATCAGACGCGCCCAGACGTCGTCAGGCCACGCCGCTGCGACAATCGGGCCCGGACGGGGCTTGCCGTGGATCACGGGAATGAGCGAGCCGGGAAGGGAGTCGATTCCCGCGAGCTCGAGCAGCGTAGGGTAGAGATCGTGCAGCTGCACCGGAGTGCCGACGCGAACCCCCACGGGCAGGCGTCCGGGTGCCGCAATCATCAGGGGAACCGAGACCAGCTCGGGGTAGACACTTCCGCGGTGCTCGATCAGTCCGCGCTCCCCGAAAAGCTCCCCGTGGTCCGAGGTGACCACCACGATGCTGTCCGGCCGCTTCTCGGCCCACCGCTCGAACACGACCCCGAAGAGCCGATCCACGAGGGACACTTCCCCGTCATAGAGGTCCAGGAGCAGCTCGAAGCCCTCGGGGGGAATCTCGAGCTTTCCGAGGAGGTAACGTTGAACCCCGTTGGCATCGTGTCCCTCGACGCGCTTCGAGAGGTGAACCCCTGGAGGCTCACCATCGAAGAGGTACGGGCGGAGCCAGTCGGGTGCGGTGTCGGGCTGCAGTGCCTTGCGGTGCTTCTCGACCCACGGCGCACCCGTTGCGTTGAACGGACCATGGGGGAGCATCAGGTTGAGGAAGAGAAAGAGCGGCTCCCCGCGCTCCTCCCGCAGGAGATCCTGGGCCGCGGCGACAACGGCGAAATCGTCGTCGAGCACGCGCGCCTCCTCAAAGCCCCGCACCAGGCCGAGCTCGGGGGAGAGCCATTCGTTTGCCGCGAGCGACACGGTGCGATAGCCGGCCTGCGAGAATCGCTCCGCCAGGGTGGGCAGGTCCTCCCGCATCCGGGTGGCGTCGATCCCATCGTGGTGGAGCTTCTCGTTCCCGGAGTTCAGGAGCGCGAGGTGGGCACCGTGCACCCAGGGCGGCTCGCCCGTGAAGAGCGAGGCGTGGCTGGGCCAGGTCCAGGAAGCCGGCGCGGTAACGTCCTCGAAGAGGACCCCACTCTCCTCGGCGAGTGTAGAGAAGTAGAGGTCGGTCAAACGCTCGTGTCCGTAGGCGGAGAGGCGGTCCGCGCGAACCGTGTCGAGCACGACCAGGAGCACATCCGGGTGATCCGGAGTCTCGAGTTGGACGGCGCACGAGGCCCCGGCAATGCCGATCGCCAGCACCGCAGCTTTCAGAGGCAAGAAATGCCAAAGGGCGAGGCTTCGAATCGGAATTCGCTCTCTCACGGCTCTCGGCAGGCCTATCGTCCCGGAGCGAACGCACTTGAGCGTTCTCCGGACTCTGGGGGAATCGCGCGACACCCAGCGCCCATCGCCGCCAGCGCGTGGGCGTGTCTCGTGCGGGTCGGCCAGACCCCGTCGGTCGATCGCTCTCCGGGCTAGAACCCCTCTCAGAACTCGACGATCCCGAGCAGCGACAGGACGGCAACCACGAGGAGGCCGCAGGCGACCAGCGTCATGAACTTCGCCCCCTCCGCTGTGCGCTCGAGACAGGCGGTGGCCGGGTTCGAAGAATCGTAGAAGACCTCGACCTGCGATCCGACGGGGTAGCGCTCGCAGCGCTCCCCCGCGCGCTTTCGGGTCGTCGCCACCGTTCCTCCGATAGAGAGGACGTTCGACTGGTACTCGCGATCCACCTTGTAGGTGTACTCGATCCGGGCCTCATAGCCCGACTGACCGTACCGGCGCGCGCTCACCACCTCGGACCGCGTGACCGTTCCGCTCGTCGATGGCCAGTACCCGCTCTGTTGCGTTCGCGCGAGGACCCGCTGAGAGTAGACCAGGAGCGCGATGCCGACCCCGAACAGCGCCACCGTAACGAGATCGGCCACGGCGTCACGCGGGTTCTTCGATCTCCGAGATCACCGCGTCGGCCTCCTCATCGGTATAGGTCGCCCTCCACATCTCGCCGCCATCGACCACGTAGGTCTCGCCGTGGCAGTAGGCGCCGGCTGGGCTCGCGAGGAGGAGCGCCATCCCGGCAATGTGCTCGGGCTCGGCGCACATTCGCAGCATGTTTTGGGGGAAACCCTTCTTCTCGAAGTGCTCGACGAGCGGTGCGGCCATCTCCGTGCGAACCAGTCCGGGGCAGATGCAGACGCTTCGGATCCCGTCCTGGGCCCACTCCTGGGCCATCTGTCCGCTCACGATGTTGAGAGCGGCTTTGGACGCACTGTACGCACCGACGTAGGGATCGGGTTTAAGGCCGCCGTTGGAGGAGATGTTGATCACCACACCGCTGCCCTTCGCCTTCATCGCCGGATGGCAGAGCTGGGCCAGGTAGATCGCTGCCCAGGTGTTCGTCTTCATGATCCTCTCGAAGTGCTCGTAGGTGAGGTGAGCCAGACCGCACGGCTCGGCGCCCCCGACGTTGTTGACCAGGATGTCGACGTCACCCAACTCGGAGCATACGGTCTCGTGCAGCTTCTTGAGGGCTGCATCCGAGTACACGTCGGTGGGCACCGCAACGCATCGACGACCCGTCGCTTCAAGCTCCTTGCGGGTTGCCTCGAGCGCTTGGACACCCCTCGCGCTAATCGCCACGTCGGCGCCATGCTCGGCAAAGGCCAGAGCAATCGCACGGCCAATCCCCTTGGAACCGCCCGTGACCAGGGCGACCTTGCCCTCGAGCGAGAAGTCCACGATCGACATCTGTCTCCTCCTTGCGGATGCTCGCGGGGTGCCACCGATCCTAGCTCGCGCAGCGCTCGCGCCTATGCTCTCCGCCCGGTAGAATCACCAGTCGGTGGTTATATCTCCCCACGCGCCCTTTCGGCAAGGACCCTGGACCGGCTGAGGAGTAATCCCATGGAAGACAAGAGCAAGACCCCCTTCGCAAGCGGGAATCCCTACGCCGAGCGGTACGGCGTGCTCGACCGCTTTCCCGAGACGGGACGCCCCCGCGACGAGATCCTCCGCGAACTCCAACACATGGCGAAGGAGGAGGACGACTTCTGGCCCACGGCGAAGTGCTCGGGGACGAAGTACAGTGGGGATATGTCGCACTACGCGTTCCTGAACAGGGCGTTCGCCCTCTACTCACACGTGAACGCGCGACCGGGAGACATGTGCCCCAGTGCTTCGCGTTT
>DAOUZG010000252.1 GCA_030665705.1 Deltaproteobacteria bacterium
CAGTTGGGTGAGGACGCGAATCCTCGAGTCGCGCGCGAGGTGGCGAGGCTTTTCGAGAAGGCGGGAATCAACGAGCCACAGCTGATTGTGGATGCGGATCGCGATGGGGAGGAGACCGGCGACCCCCGCGCATCCTTCGAGCTGGCGCCGCTCGACGGGGGGGCCGGGTTCGTGCTCGTACCTCGCGGCCTCCGAGCCCAGTTCCGTGCCGGGTTTTCCAACCTGCGGCGAGCACTCGATCAGCTGGGGGACCCGGTGATTCCGGTCCAGGTCGATCGAGTAACCCTGCTCCGGGAGGGGCTCCAGGTTCGGGCGGACATCGAGCTCGTGTACTGGAGCCGGGAGGAGCAGTTGTGAGCCGTCCCGTGCTGGTTGGGGTGCTGGTGGTGATCGCGCTGCTGGTCGTCGTCGAGAACTGGGTCTATTTCCGGTCCGACTCCGACACCGGTGGGCCCCGAGCGGTCGTAGGCGATGCGGGAGCGGGTTTGAGCGAGGAATTCGAGCGGCCGTCCCAGCCCGAGGCAAGCGCATCGATTGCACCGCCCGCACCCCTGTCGCGTGCGCACCTGGCCGAGATCCTCTTGGCGGTCGACTACGAACGCTCCCCCTTCCTCCTGGGTGGCGAGCAGTACGGCGGTGTGAGGCTTCACGACTCCGGCCTCCCGCGGCTCGCCGGGACGCTGGTGGGGAACGATCGCCGGATCGCGTGGATGGACGGACGGCCGCGACGGGAAGGGGAGTATCACGGCGAGTTTCTCGTGAGCGAGGTCGATCCACAGCAGGTGGTGCTCGTGCGGGAGGGCCGTCGCTACACGCTCGGACTCCTCACGGGTCGCGCCCGCCCTGAAGAAACGCCAGATCCGAATATGCTCGAAGCGACACCTGATTCTGCTGCACCGGAGTCCACACCATGATGTGGAGTTTCCCTTGGTTGGGCCTGATCTTGGGTCTCGTTCTGGGCGGGCCGCCCGAAGACGGCGTGCCCATTGCGAACGAACCCGCTGCGATGGCCGAGCCGGAGGTGGACGCCGAGATCGGTGAAGAGCCCGAGCTTGAGATGGAGCCTGAGGCCGAGCAGAGCTCGGAGGTGCAGGAGACCAGGCGTCTTCTTGCGGTGGAAGTACGAGACATGGAGGAAGGAGCTACGGTGCAGCTTTGGTCCGACGGGCCATTCGATCGCCGGAAGATCTTCATCCTACGCGATCCCTACCGGTTGGTGATCGATTTTCCCGGGCTCCGGTACGAGGGCCCGGAAGTCGTCGCTGGTTCCGGCAGGCACGTGGACCGGGTCCGGCTCGGCCAGAGCCCGGAGCGCGTGCGGGTCGTGATCGACGCTCCGAGGGAGGGCGCACTTGTTCAGCGTCAATATCTGTGGCTCCCCGACGGCCTCTTGGTGACGCTCGGGCAAGGGGGGACGGTCAGGCGGGCGCTCGCCGAGGCGGCCAAGCCTCCAGGAGGGGTTGGCCTTGAGATGGACGCGGAGGCCGAGTCCGAGCCCGCTGCGCTGCCTTTCGTCGAGACCAAGCCACCCCAATCGATCGAGCCTCGCACGGTCTCGCGGCCCGACAACGACCCCCGGCCACCTGTTGTTCGGCTGCTCTCACAGGGACGCTACACCCTGAACGTCCAGGACGCAGACCTTCCGGGGCTCTTGCTGGGACTCGGCCGGGACACGCCGGTCAACATCGTTGTTGGCCCGGGGGTCCAGGGGAGTGTGAACGCGGACCTCGAGAACGTGTCACTGCTGGAGATCCTGGAGCAGATCGTGCGACCCCGTGGTTTCCACTACCGCATCGAGGGTCGCACGGTTCGAATCTTCAAGACCGACCGCGAGACATGGATCTTCCAGGTGGACTACCCGAACACCCGCAGATCGGGCTCGGGTCAGTTCAGCGTGAGCGGGGCTCTCGCTCAGGAGATCGCGATCGCGGGAGGGAGCGGGGACTCGGGAGACACGAGCACGTCCAATGTAAGCACGGAGCAGGAGGTCGACTTCTGGAAAGAGATCGAAATGGGCGTCAATCTGATCGTGTTCGGAGCGGATGCCGGCGACGCCGACAGCGAAGGTGGCCTGGCGCATACCGATGGCAGACGCGTTTTGGTGTCGCGGCAGGCGGGCGTCCTCATGGTGACGGCTCCGGAATCGCTTCTTCAGGAGACCGAGCGCTACGTCGAAACGCTTGTTCGCAGCCTCGGACGTCAGGTGCTGCTCGATTGCCGAATCGTGGAGGTGGCGCTCAACGACCAACTCGATCTGGGGCTCGATGTCGAGGTTTCGCCCGGATACTCGAGCGGCGGTCAAAACGTGAGCGGCACCATCGAGCGGCTCATCACCGGCGGTATTGCCCGGGATGCCGCAACCTTCCTCCAGGATCTCGCCCCTACACTCACCTCGGGAGGCTTCACGTTCGGCATCGCGACAGATAGCGTGGGGGTCGTGCTGAACGCACTCGCGCGCCAGGCCGACCTGCGCGTGGTCTCCAGTCCGCGGATCGCTACGCTCAACAACCACAAGGCGCTGATCAAGGTCGTGCGCAACGAGGTGTTCTATGTTGCCGAGGTAGAGGTTCAGGCTTTCGATGCGGTTGGTCAGACGGCCGTCACGACGTTCGTGCCGACGATCACACCGATCGGTGTGACACTCGATGTAACCCCCCAGGTCTCCGAGTACGGTGAGATCACGCTTCACGTCCATCCTAGTGTGTCCGAAATCGTGGAGATCCGGGAGCAGCCGCAGCTACCTGGTCAAGACGCTGTCGGAGCCCTGCCGGTGATTGACATACGTGAGACCGACACCGTACTGCGTGTAATGGACGGGGAGACGATCGTGATCGGCGGGCTCATTCAACACAGCGAGCTCGATATAGAGCGTAAGATCCCGCTGCTCGGCGACATCCCATGGCTGGGCCAGCTCTTCCGACAGACCGATGTGGAGGAGAGACGGTCAGAGCTCGTGATCTTCCTCACACCGACGGTGCTGGACCCGCCCACGATTCGACGGGTGACCGCCGAGGGCGAGCAAAATCTCTCAGACCTGGATGAGCTCCGGCTCCAGCGGCGGGCCATCCGTTCGTCCTGGTGGCGGTAGGGGGAGTCCGGGGAGGCGACGCATGCGCGGATCGAAACGACGGGGCATAGCGGGTCTGATCAGCGCCGGGGTCTTGCTCTTTGGAGCGGCTGGCCCGACGAGAGCCGGAGAGCTGTCGAACTACGAGCGGAGCGGTGCTTCGTTTGAGG
>DAOUZG010000082.1 GCA_030665705.1 Deltaproteobacteria bacterium
CTAGTGTCCTGTCCCGGAAGTTCGCTTGCATTCCCGGCGGCCGTTGCATCCGTGCTCGCGGCGTTGCACTCGCTCGGAATAACGACTGATATGCCTCGCTCGCGCGCCTTGCGAGCCCGGCGCCTCGGCCGCGGGAAACGCCTCGGAACTCCAGGGACAGGACACTAGCGACGCGCCTCTTCCTCCTCGAGGGCCCGGAAAAGCTCCTCCACCGACTCGATCTCCATGAGCCTGGCCCGGAAGTCGGGGCGACTCAGAAGGCGGGAGAGCCGGGCCAGCGTGAGCAGGTGCGCGCTGCCCTCCTTGCCGGGCGCGACGAGGAGAAAGAAAAGGTGGGTCGGCTGCCCGTCGACTGACTCGAAGTCGACCCCCGCCGGGCTGCGGCCGAAGCTGGCAACAAGCCGCCCCAGGCTCTCCACCCGGGCGTGGGGAATTGCGATTCCGTCACCCATGGCGGTCGTTCCGAGTCTCTCGCGCTCGAGCAGGAGGTCAACGAGCCCCTTCGTGTCCAGTCCCGGCGTGGTCGGCGCGAGCGCACCCGCCAGCTCCGCTAGGACCTCCTTCTTGGTTCGCGCCTTCAGCTCAATGCTGCAGGCGTCCTGAACCAGGATCTCCGTGAGCTTCATGATGGCTGCACCCTTTCGAGGGCTCGGGCCGGCTCGCGACCCATTCCTGACCACCGATAGCGCTGACCACCCATAGCGCAGACCACCGCGGACCACCCATAGCGCGGACCGATGGCGCGCGAGTCTAGCTGATCTTTCGACGTCGTGTCGAAGGGAGAATCCGCATGTACTCCCTGTACTTGGTGACCGTCCTCCGAGCGATGTGAATGCTCGACATTCGCAGGACTTCCGCGATCTGCTGATCTGACAGGGGGCGGCTCGAATTCTCGCGCCGGATGATCTCGCGGATCTTCTCCTTCACGCTCTCGGACGCGATGGAGCCCCCATCGGTCTTCTGGATGCTGGAGTTGAAGAAGAACTTGAGCTCGAACAGTCCGTGGGACGTCTGGACGTACTTGTTGCTCGTCACGCGGCTGACCGTCGACTCGTGCATGCCGATGTCTTCCGCAACGTCCCGCAGGTTCAGAGGACGCAGGTGTTCCGTTCCCCGGCCGAAGAATTCGTGCTGGAACCGCACGATCGATTCCGTCACACGGACAATGGTCCGCTGGCGCTGATGGATCGATTTGATCAGCCAGACGGCGCTTCGCAGCTTCTCCCGCACGTAGTCACGCGTCTCCTTGAAGTCGGGTCCCTTTCGGTTGAGCACCTCCCGATAGGCCGAGCTGACCCTCAGCATCGGGAGTCCGTCCTCGTTCAAGACCACGTGAAACTCGTCCCCGATCTTGTGCACGAAGATGTCGGGGGTGATGTAGATGGGGTCCTCGCCTGCGAACTGTCGCCCCGGACGCGGTTCGAACCCGCTGATCACACGCGCAGCCCGAGCGACCTCCTCAGGGCTCACGTCTTCGCGCCGTGCGATCCCGCGAAAGTCCTTCTTCTGCAGCAGGTTGAGGTGCTCCTGGATGATTTTCAGGACCAGGGGATCGTCCACCTTGGCCACGCGCACCTGGACAAGCAGGCACTCGCTCAGGCTGCGTGCCGCGACGCCGACCGGGTCGAACTCCTGAATCCTCCGTAGGAGCGCCTCCGCCCGGTCGAGGTCGATACCCGCCTCCTGCGCGATGACCTCCAGGTCCTCGTCCAGATACCCGTCGTCCTTCAGGTTGCCGATGATCAACATCCCGACGGCTTGCTCGGTCTCGTCCAACTCCAAGAACCCGAGCTGCCACGTCAGGTGATCCGCGAGGGATCGGGCCCGCGTCAGGTTGTCTTCGAGAGAGGGCCTGTCCTCGTCGGCCCGCCCGAGGCTCGTGTGCGGCCGAGCTTCCATGTAGTTTTCCCAGTCGACGTCGCTCACCACGTCTCCCGGCTCGGGGGCCGCGGTTCCCCCCTCCGGCATGGAGTCGCCTCCGAGGTCGGACTCCTCCTGACCGAGCCCCGATAGCTCCTCGGGTCCGGCCCCCGACGCCTCCAACTCCTCTGCTTGCGCCCCGGGCGCGTCGGCGGGTGCCTCTGAACCGTCAGTGCCCGCGGCTTGCTCTTCGGAGCCCGATCCCTCCGCCTCGCCGCGGTCCGCGGCGTTGCTCGGAACCTCCTCGCCTTCCTGCGCCTCTTCGAGGCAGGGGTTCTCCACCAGCTCCTGCTCGACAACGTTGCACAGCTCGAGCGTCGAAAGCTGCAAGAGGCGGATCGCCTGCTGGAGCTGAGGCGTCATCACCAGCTGCTGCGAGAGTCGGAGTGTCTGTTTCAGCTCGAGTGCCATCGGCCTCTACATCCTGAAGTTTTGCCCCAGGTAGATTTCACGGACGGTGGGGTCCTCCGCGATCTCCCACGGATTGCCTTCCCGAATGATCCGTCCGTCCTTGATGATGTACGCACGGTCGCAGATCGACAGCGTGTCGCGGACGTTGTGATCCGTAACGACGATGCCGATCCCGCGCTCACGAAGCTGGTGCAGGGTCTTCTGGATCTCGGAAACGGCGAGGGGGTCGATCCCCGAGAACGGCTCGTCGAGGAGCATGAAGGCCGGGCTCAGCACCAGGGCCCGTGTGATCTCTACCCTGCGACGCTCGCCCCCCGACAGGGTGACTGCGTTCTGCGTCGCCTTATCCTGGAGACCGAGCTCGCTGAGCAGCTCACCCAGCCGCTCCCGACGCTCGCGGCGGGATAGCGGCAACGTCTCGAGGATGGCAAGCACGTTCTGCGAAACCGTCAGCTTGCGGAAGATCGACGGCTCCTGGGGGAGATAGGTGATTCCCCGGCGCGCGCGCTCGTACATGGGAAACCCCGTGATCTCCTCCTCATCCAGGAAGACCTCGCCCGAGGTCGGCCTGATCCGGCCGACCATCATGTTGAACGTGGTGGTCTTGCCCGCTCCGTTGGGGCCCAGAAGACCGACGATCTCGCCCGAACCCACCGCCAGGCTCACGTCGTTGACGGCCGCTCGCGAGCCGTACCGCTTGACCAGGTCGTGCGCATAGAGGCTTCGCATCAGCGCTCGGCCTCTTCCCGAGGTGCCACACGCACGACCGCGCCGCCGGAAACCCGTACGGTCGAGCGCGCCAGGTCGAAAACGATCTCCTCGCCCTCGACGACATCGTCACCTCGGCGAAGCGAGGCGGGTCCGGTCGAGCTCCGACAGACCGCCCGGTTTCGAACTCGTTCGAAAATCGCCTCCGTGCAGCGGGCCTCTCTCCCTCCTTCCAGGATTCGGACCCTTCCGCGGGCCACGAGCCGTTCCGGCCCTCCCTTCCCGGACTCGGAGTAGGTCGCCTCGAGCCAGTCGCAGAAGATGCGGAGGGGACCCTGCTCGACCTCGACCTTCCCCTCAAAGATCACTCGCTCACGACCACTCGCATCCTGCGACGCCTCGAGCTGCTCTGCACGGATGGAGGTGGGAGCGTCGCCCGACAGGTTGAGCCCGAACCGGGCTGCCGCGCCCTCGGCCGACTCTTCCTCCCCGGCAGCGCCCGATGCGACGAGCGTCAATAGCAGCGCGAGCGCCACGGCGGAAACCCCAACCCTGCTCATCCAGGCTCCGTCGTTGCGCGCACGGGGCCCCGGAGGCGAACGCGGCGCGTCGGAACATCGAGCTCCATCCCGCTTCCCACGAGGTCGAGCCCTTTCCCCCGGACGCGGACAGAATGGTCGCTGACGAGGGTCTCGCGCGTGGGCTCGTAGCGGAGCTCACGGGTCTCGAGGGTCTGACCATCCCCGGTTCGGACAACGACCCCGCCTTCGAGCACGAACCCCTCGGTCGCGAGATTGATTCGTCCCCGGGCCGCCCGCACCTCGACCGGACCCCGCTCCATGGCCGGCAAGGAGATCCGCACGCGCTCCAGCCGAACCTCCTCCTGTGCCCAGTCAACCTCCGCCGCCCGCGCCCGGACCTCTACGTCCGGCGCTCCGTCTCGGTAGCCCTCGAACCGGACCCCTTCCAGGAGTGCCGGGGGCAGGTAGACGGCAGCGGGCTGCTCTTCGGTCCATAAGGACCCGGAAGAGCAGGCGATGAGGCCTGTGGCGGCGACCGCTGTGGCCCACACCCACTTCAACTGCCGACACCCCTTCCGACGGGTCAGATCCCGAATGCAAGGACCATACCCTTCTGGGGTGCTCAGCCGCAACAACACGAGCCTTCGGCGCAGGCCGGCGGGCGAATGCCCCCCTCAGACGCCCGGAGCGGACCCATCACGAGGGAGGCCCGGCCCCAGAATCGTCCGTTTCCTCCTCGGCCTCCACCGGCTGGTATTCCTGCCGAACACCGAAGACCGTGCGGAAGGGCTCGTGCTGGCCCACCCACCAGCAGGGATAGAAGAAGAGCCGGTCCAGGGCGTACCCAATCGGGTGGAGGGCGTAGGCGGCGATCCTCATCGGGTGGCCCGCCTCGCGGGGGTGGTAGCTGTCGGCCGGTGCCGAGGCAGGGTAAAGGGCGAGCGAGAGCACGATCACAGCGAGGATCCGGGGCATGCTGGGTTCTCCTCCGAGTGGGGTCTGCCGGGCAGACCGACTCTAACGCGCCTCCCCTTCTCTGGATCGGCCACGCGGGGGCGACGACTGAGCGAGGGCGCGCCCGGCCCAAGGTAGCTACAGCCGTCAGTCCGCGCCGCCGGAACTCCCCCGACGCTTAACGACGCTCAGAGGGGCTACGACCTAAGGATCCCCGTCGGAAGCCCGATCGGAATGGCGGACGGTGTTCCCTGACAGGGGCCAACGTGCCTCAGAGGGGGTCGATGAGGGAACGGAGCCTCGAGCCCAGGTCTTCCCGACTCCCGCGTGGGCAGAGGGGCCGATGAAGACCCGGTCCCGCTGGGTGGTCTTCTGGCGCAGGCTGCAGGGCCCGCTCGCGGCCGCGCTCCTGGTCGGGGCGGGCGCGTTGGGTTTGGCGCTCGCGCGAAGCCTCCTGCCTCCGCCCCCGCCCGATGCCGCCCTTGCAGAAAGCGTTCTCCGAGGGCTCCCGCTTGCGCTGATTGCGGGCGCTCTCACGGGTCTTGTTGGGGGAGGGCTGGCCTGGCTGGTGCTGCGCCCGCTCGGGCCGCTGGCGCACGCGATGCGCGAGGTGGCGGAGGGCCGGGCTTCCCCGCCGCTCGAAGAGGCGGGCTCGCGCGAGGTGCGTCGAGCGATCCGATCGTTCAACCAGATGCGCGACCGGATTCAGGAGACCCAGCGTGAGCTCGAGGAGATCAACCGGAACCTGGAGGCGATTGTCGCGGCACGGACGCGGGACCTTAGACGATCGGAGCAGAAGTATCGGAGTCTGGTTGGGCAGGCGAACGAGGGGATCCTGATCTGGGATCCTGACACGCTTCAGATTCTCGAGGCGAACGCGCGCGCCGGCGAACTTCTCGGCGTCCGCCCGCGAGACCTGCTCACGCGCGCTTTCGACAGCTTCATTGCACCCCCCGGGCGCCGCCCGGCGCTCCGGGCACTGCGGACGGTGTCGCGAGTCGGAGCGACCTCGCTGGACGAGGTCGAGCTGCGGCGGGAGGAGGGGCGAACCTTCCCGGCCGAAGTGGGTGCTTCGCTGGTCCGGTTCGGCGAAGAGCGCGTGGTCCTCGGCATTCTCCGAGACTTGGCCCCGAAGAAGGACCTCGAGCGCAAGACGGCGCTTCTCAATCAGCAGGTCATGCAGACGGAGAAGATGACCTCGATCGGGCTTCTTGCCGCGGGCGTTGCGCACGAGATCAACAGCCCCATGGGCTACGTCAGCAGCAACGCGAACCGACTCGTCGAGTACGCGAAGCGCCTCGAGGATCTGTTCCAGCAGGACCCAGGCGTTCCGGGCTCGGAACGAACGGAGGCTTACGAGCTCCTCGGTGAGCTCGAGGAGATCGCGCGGGAGACCCGCGAGGGGGTCCAGCGTGTCACGGAGATCGTGAACGCGCTCCGCGAGTTTGCACACGGGGGAACGAAGGAGTCAACGGACGACTGGGCGGATCTGAATCGGGTGATCCGGAACTGTCTCACCCTGGTGCACAACCAGATCAAGAATCGCGCGACGGTGGAGCTCGACCTCGAGCCCCTCCGGCCGATTCGGTGTCATCGGACGCAGATCGCGCAGGTCTTGATGAACCTGCTGCGGAACGCCGCCGACGCGGTCACACCGCCGGGACGGATCCGTATCTCCTCCTACGACTCCGGCAGCTCCCTACACGTCGCGGTCGAGGACGACGGTGGTGGAATCGACCCGGCTCACCTCGAACATCTGTTCGAGCCCTTCTTTACAACGAAGCCGGTCGGCGCGGGGATGGGCCTCGGTCTCGCCGTAAGCAGGGAGATCGTTCGTCGGCACTGCGGCGATCTGACGGTCGACAGCATCGTGGGCCGCGGGACCCGATTCCTCCTCGAGCTCCCGCGCGAGGCTTCGCCCGACGAGGCCGAGTGAACGGCGGCTCCCGGCTGGGCGGGGCCCGACGGCAGCGCGCGCAATTGCCCGACGGCGAATATCGCGTCGCTCCACTAGGGGATGGGACAGCTCCAGGGTGCCGCAGCGTCGATCGTCTTGAACACCCCCACCGAGCTCGGCTTCACTCCGGTGCCCCAGTCGAGGCGCAGCGAGCCCGGCGGGTTGTCTTCGAACAGCATGCAGTAGTGGGTGCCGCCGACCGAGAGCTTCACTGCAACGGAGGTCTGCTTCTCCTCGTCCAGGGCATAGGTGATCCGGTCTCCCTTACAGACAGCCTTGAGGAGCCTCCCGGGCTTGAGGAGCACCAGGCTGCATGGGCCGTTCGTGGGGTTCTTGTTCAGATACTTGAACCCTTTCAGGCCGGGCGGGTTCCCCAGCGCCTTCCAGCCCACCGTGCCATCGAACGCACCCGCGTCGAGCAAGAAGGTGTCGGTGTCGTTCGGGTCGACCATGCTCTGAACTATCAGAGTCGCGCCGGCGTCGACCGGAGAGGCCGCGGGGGTTGTGATCGCGGACGCATCGTTCGAGAGGACGATGATCTTGCGCTTGGTCTCGTCGTCGGCCTTGTCCCTGACTAGGAGCTTCTTCCCTTGCAGGAGCTTGTCTCCCGTAAGCTGCGGGTAGATAAAGCTCACCCCGGCAACGTCGTTGGCTCGGACGTCCGCGCAGCGCCCGTCGTCGTGGATCAGGAAGTACATGGTCGCGTCGAGCAGGTCCGGGTCGGTCTCGCCTGAATTCTCGGAGGAGTGGCCGAGGCCGATCGTATGTCCGAGTTCGTGCGTCGCGAGCTCCTCGGCCATGCAGATGTCGTCACGGCCGGGACACCCATCCCACCCGTCCGCGAAGGTAATGTCGCCCTCTGTGATGCGCTCGAAGAGAACTCCGTTCACCGAGGTTGACCCGGACGAGTCGGCACAGATGCCCCCGATGGCAAGGATCCCCGTACAGAGGAAGGGAGGGTCGATCTCGTCACAGGGGTCTTCGAACACGAGCTTGTTCTGATCGTCGCAGATGTAGAAGCAGCTCGGCGGGGCCAAACCGCCGTTCTCGAGAATGATGCTGGCGCTGGGAACGTCGGTCCAGGCGGCCATTGCCGCCTCGAGCCCCGCCGTGATCTCCGGCAT
>DAOUZG010000060.1 GCA_030665705.1 Deltaproteobacteria bacterium
GAAGGGCCGTTGGAGTCCGCAAGTCTTAGTGGGTCCCGGCCGAGGGCGGCCTCGGCCACCCACGCTTCGCTCAGCTTCGCCTCGCTGCGCGCCCCGCCTACAGGCGGGGCTTGCAGGCCCACGGAGCGGCGCACGAAGTCGCGCCGCGTGCGCGCAGGGGGGCTCCCCCGAAGGGCCGTTGGAGTCCGCGACACAGGCCCAGAGGGGGTCGCCCCTGCGCCCAAGCAAAGCTTCGATGGCTCAGACGAGCCGAGGCGCATGGCGCAGGAATCCCCCGAGACGGCCAGACAGCGTGCTAAGAGGGGCGGCGGAGGGAGGGGTCGAGGGTGGCGCCGATTCGGAAGAGGTCCCGGGGGAGGGTGGTCTCGAGGATTTCGTGTACGGGGAGACGCCGTGCGCGCGCGAGCTCTTCTAGACCTCGATCGATCCCCCGCACCGTTTTCTCGACCGCCTTCGGGATCGACTCGGACGCCGACAGCGGCAGGCGATCAGCAACGGCGACGGCGTTCGCGACCGCCAGAACGTAGCCGAGGACGTCCGAAGCTCGCTGAGGCGGAAGCTTCCCGAGAGCCTCTCCGAGCAGCGTTCCGGCCACCTGCTTCGGAACGCGGTGGATCGGCACGAGCGCGTCGGACCGGGGGCCCACCTCCCAGACAGGTGCTTCCTCCGGGTGGAGGGGCCTATACACCCGCATCGCCTGCTCGAACTCCGCGAATCCGAGGTCGGCCAGCCGACCCGTCCGCCACCGCAATCCGTACTCCTCGCACTCGGACTCGAGCTCGAAGAAAACCCCATAGACGAGCTGCCAATAACGCGTGGGGTTGTCCTGAAACTCGACCCCGAGGATGGCGCGGAGCAGCGCCGGGTCGACCCGCTCGCGTGCCCCGCAGTAGACGACCCCGTCCAGCGTGAACCAACCCTCCGGTGGGGTCTCCTCCTTCGAGAGCACCGCGAACCCGGCCATCGAGCGGACCGCCAGCACCAGCACCTCGGGATCGACGGTGTCGAGAGCCCGGGAGAGGGTGGACTCCCCCCCCTCCGCCAGCGCCCCCAGCCACTCGATGACGCGATCGCGCGACAGCTCGTCCCGCTCCCAGCAGTCCAGGTCGAAGCAGGCCTGGATCTGTTCGGGGCCAGCCATCGAGAGCAGCCACGGGGCCTCCGACATTCCCGAAGCCCTGGCGGTGACACAGAACTCGGTTGCCGGTATGTCCGCCACTACTTGATCGGGATGATCCAGGAGCATCAGGAATTCCGGACGCGCCTCGGCGCGGACATCCAAACAGGCCTGCACCTGGGCGAGGTGGGACAGGTTCCGCAGCGCTCTTCGCGCGGCGTCGCGGTCGGTGCGGGCAAGCTTCAGCAGGGCTGGCCCGGAAACGCTCGGCGGAGAGATCGGACCGGAAGAATCAGGCACTCAGCGCCTCTCGCAGGACGTCCGTGCAGTCGTCAACGAACCGGAAGCGTAGCTCCTCGCGGACCTCCTCCGGTACTTCCGAGAGATCCTTTTCGTTACGGGAAGGGAGAATGACCTCGCTCAGGCCGGCGCGGTGCGCGGCTAGGATCTTCTCCTTGATGCCCCCCACGGGGAGTACCTGTCCCCGCAGGGTGATCTCGCCCGTCAGCGCGATGCGGTCCCGTACTCTCCGGTCCAAGAACAGACTCCCGAGAGCCGCCAGAATCGTGACGCCCGCAGAGGGACCGTCCTTTCGTATGGCGCCCGAGGGGACGTGGATGTGGATCTCGTACTTTTCGAACACGGCGGGGTCGATTCCGAGCGCATCCGCGTTGGCCCGCACGTAGGAGAGCGCCGCCTCGGCCGACTCGCGCATCACGTCGCCGAGCTGGCCCGTGAGATGAAGGTCCTGCTTCCCCTCCATCCTCGTGGCTTCGATGAAGAGGATGTCTCCTCCGACGGGGGTCCAGACCATACCGATCGCGATGCCGGGACGATCGATGCGCTCGGCGCCCTCGCGTGTGAAGCTCGGAGGGCCGAGCAGCCGAGCAAGGTCGTCCGGCTGGATCGGCTCGGGCTCATGCCCCTCGGCGAGCTTGAGCGCGTGCTTCCTGACGAGCGATGCGATCTGGCGCTCCAGCGCCCGCACCCCCGCCTCGCGCGTGTACTCCTCGACGATGCGGAGAAGCACCTCCTCGGGAATCCGGATCGAATCTGCGTCGACCCCGTGTTCCCGCGCCTGGCGGGGAACCAGAAACTCCTGTCCGATGCGGACCTTCTCGCGCGCCGTGTAGCCCGGAAGCTCGATGATCTCCATGCGGTCCAGCAGAGGCGGAGGGATCGTATCGGTCCGGTTGGCCGTGCCGATGAAGAGCACCTTCGACAGGTCGAACGGGATCTCCAGGTAGTGATCGCTGAAGGTGTGGTTCTGCTCCGGATCGAGGACCTCGAGGAGCGCCGAGGAGGGGTCACCGTGGTAGTCCATGCCGATTTTGTCCATCTCGTCGAGCATGAAGACGGGGTTCCGCGTACCGACGGTCTTGAGGCCCTGGAGGATGCGTCCGGGGAGCGCCCCGACGTAGGTGCGCCGGTGCCCCCGGATCTCCGCCTCGTCGCGGACGCCGCCCAACGAGATACGCGCGAACTTGCGCCCCATGGCGCGCGCGATCGACTTGCCGAGAGAGGTCTTTCCGACCCCCGGAGGTCCGAGGAAGCAGAGGATCGGCCCCTTCGGTTCCTTGACGAGCCGTCGCACCGCCAGGTACTCGAGGACCCGCTCCTTGACCCGCTCCAGATCGTAGTTGTCCTCATCCAGGATCTGCCGTGCGTGCGGGAGGTCCAGGTGATCCTCGGTCTCCTCGGTCCAGGGCAGATCGAGAATCCACTCGACGTAGGTTCGAATCACGGAACGCTCTGGCGAATGCGAAGGAACCGACGCGAGGCGACTCACCTCCCGAAGCGTCACCTGCGCGACCTCCTCCGGAAGCCCCGCCTCCTCGATCCGCTGACGGAGCTCGTCGGCCTCGACCACCTGGTCGTCGGTATCGCCGAGCTCCTCCTGAATCTTGCGAAGCTGCTCGCGAAGCAGCGCCTTGCGGCGACCCTCGTCGATCTCGCCCGCCGCCTTCCGAGCAAAGTCCCGGGAGACCTGCGCGACCCGGATCTCGCGGGTGAGGTGCCGGATGAGCACACGGAGACGGGCGACGACGTCCGGCTGCCCCAAAAGCGCCATGCGCTCCTCGACGGAGAAGTTCAGCCCGAACGCGGCGAGGTCGGCGAGCCTCGCTGCATCGGTCAGGCGATCGACCATCTCCTGTAGCTCGTCGGGAAGGTCATCGCGGAGACGGATCAGATCTTTGGCCAGCCGCTGGACCGTCCGGCGGGCCGCCTCGGCCTCGGCTGTCTCCTCCAGCCGGTCGGGCAGAATCTCGAACCTGATCCGCTGCACCTCCTCTTCCTCGATGATCTCCAGCACCCTGAACCGTGCGAGGCCCAGGACGACCACCGAGAGCCCCTGTCCAGCGTCCACGACCTGGAGGACCCGGGTGACGACCCCGACGTCGTAGAGACCCTCCTGGCGAGGCGCATCCACCTCGGCCCGTCGCTGGGCGAGGACGGCGAGAAACCCGCTTCCGCTCGCTGCCTCGCGAACGGCCGCAGCAGATCGGGGCCGGCCGACCGCCAGGGGCAGGGTCGTGCCGGGGAAAACCACGGTGTTCCGCACGGGGAGCAGGGGCAGCTCCGCGGGAATCGAGATGCTCTCTCCCTGGATCTCGATCGAGACCTCAGGCATCGGATTTTCGGCCATCATCTGGGAGCCTAGACACCTGTCCGGGGGGGTCAACCGGGGTCCCGGTCGCACTTCTCACCGTTGCGGCTACCGCGATGGCCCACCCGGTGAGCGATTCAAGAGAGGGGCCGAAACGAACGGGGGGCGCCGCACGGCGGCGCCCCTCGCGGATCTTCGCCCCTGGGGGAAGCTCAGTACTTGAGCTTTTCGAAGTTGAGCGACTTGACGCCCTCGACCTTTCGGATGTCGCTCACGAGGGTATCTGCGAGTGTGTAATCGCCCACCTTCCCCTCGACCGTCACGTTCCCTTCCGCAACCGTGACGTCGAGCTTCGACTTAGACAGGTCCTCGTCCGCAGCGATCCTCTCAGCGATGCCCGCTTTGATCTGATCGTCGGATGCCGCCGCGACGTCGAGCTCGCCGATCTTCAGGCGGTTCCGGACCTCCTTGGCTCCCCGTACATTGGCGAGCTCCTCCGCCTGCTTGGAGGTCGCCTCATCGGCAACGGTCCCTCGAAGGTAGAGGAAGCCCGACATTGCCTGGACCTCTACGTCGATCATCCCTGCGGTCTTATAGATCTTCTGCTGTGCCTTCAGGGCAAGCTTTGCATCCCGCGGCCCCTGCGCGAAGACGGACGGCGCCCACCCCAGCAGGACCACGGCAAGACCCACACACCAGATATTCCGGATCGACCGAATCATCGTTCCTCCTCCCAATCGACACCTTGAAGTGACCTGCGGGGTCCCTTGGTGGCGGGTCCCGCCAGACCGACCCAGCAGGCGGCTACTCCTTGAGCGGCAGCCTCCCTATTGGACCCCGCCCCCCGTATGGGGGGTTTTTCCTTCAATTCCAGCGATCTAGCCTATCCGGACCCGGTCAGAGGGTCAACCATCCCTCCCGGCACCACATGCCTGGCACCGCAGAGGCGGTTCGCGATCCTTGCGCCGTGCGTCTGCTCCGGCCGGCCTTGATCTTCGCCCTTCTCGTGGGACTCCTCCCCGCACCCAGCCGAGCCGAGACGCCTCCAAAGGCCCCACCTGAGGTTGCCGAGTGCGTGAGACGGATTCACCGGCTCATGGCCGACCTCGGCTCTGCGGAGTCGGAGGAGCGGAAGGCGGAGCTCGCACGGACGCTCGGTGCAATGAGAGCGGCCGCCGCAGCCGAGCCGCTCGTGGACATGCTCGTCGAGCTCCACCGACGGACCCCCAGCCCCCTCCGGGATGACGAATCGCCGGAGCACGCCCTGGCCCTAGCCCTGGTCGAAGCGCTCCGGGAGATCGGGCGACCGGGCCTTGGGCCGTTCCTCAATGCCCTCAGCACCTGGGAGCGGTACGCCCTGGACCTCGCCTGGGCCTACGTGGAGGTCCACGGGGAGGAGGGAATCCTGGTGCTCCGGCACCGTGCTCGCACCGAGGAAGACCCCGAGCGGCGGGCCCGTCTGGAGTCAGCAGCCTGGTTCACGCGCCTGCGGGCGCCGGAGCTGAAAGAGGACGCCCGAACCGGTCAGTAGGCCGCGTACTCGATGAGCCGGTCGACTCGGCGCTGCCACGACCCGTCCCACCTCTCGAGAAGCTGCTGCCCAGGGCTCCGCCCCCGGTCCAGGATCTCGTGGAGGGGCTCCAGAAACAAGCTCTCGTCCTCGCCGGCGCGGTTGCGGACCGCGCTGCGCTTCAGCCCCTTGGCAGCAAGCGCGACGAGCTCCTGGGCCACCTGGAGCGCCGGCCCATCGGGCGTGCGAGCCTCGAGCCCCCGTGCGGCAACCTCGGCGTGAAGCCGGTCGACCTCGGGAAACCTCCAGTGGCGCAGCCGGGCCTCCGCAGCGGCGAGTGCCTCGGGGTCGTAGAGAATCCCCTTCCAGAAGGCGGGCAGCGCGCAGACGAGGCCCGGCGGAACGGCGTCGGCTCCCCGCACCTCGAGGACGCGTTTCACCCGAACCTCCGGGAAGAGAGTGGTCAGGTGCACTTCCCAGTCGGCCAGCGTCGCCCGGTGCTCGCCGTGTCCCTCGTGCAGGAACGCCCGGAACGTCCGTCCCTCGACGGGGATGTGGCGCTGCTCTCGCTGGATGAAGAACATCGGTACGTCGAGCGCCCACTGCGTGTACGGGGCGTACGCCCCACCCTCGAGCCACCCGGGTTCCAAGACGAACGGCAGAAGACCGCAGCGATCCGGATCGGTGTGGCGCCAGATCCACGCCCGCCGGGAGACCAACCCATTGGGCGCACCCTCGGAGATGCTGGAGTTCGCATAGAGGGCCGTGACGAGGGGGGAGGCGGTGCAGGCCACGCGGAGCTTGAGGGCGAGGTCCTGCTCGTCAGAGTAGTCGTAGTTGGCCTGAATGGAGCCGGTGGCCTTCATCATGTGATGGGCAAGCGCGCCGCGCTCCGCCAGGACCGCGCGCATGATTCGGTACCGCTCGCGGGGAACCCACGGGATCTCCTCGACCTTGGCCAGGGGATGAAGCCCGAGGCCGACCCACGAGATCCCGAACTCCGCCGAGATGTGCTTCATGAGCGCGATGTGGTCCCGGAACTCGCGGCACGTCTCGTGGAGGGTGGCGAGCGGCGCCCCCGAGAGCTCCAGCTGCCCCCCCGGCTCCAGCGTGATCCGCTCTCCGTCCCGCTCGACGCCCACGAGGTGCTGACCCTCGTAGAGCGGCTCGAAGCCATGATCGCCCGCGAGGGTCTGAAGGAGGCTCGCGAGACCCCGCTCCTCGGCGTAGCCGACGGGCTCGAACGTCGACGCACGAAGCCCGACCTTCTCGTGCTCAGTCCCGACCCGCCAGGCCTCACGCGGTTTCTCCCCGGAACGGAAGTAGTCGAGGAGGGCGCCCTCGTTCTCGACGGGACGCTCGAGTTCAGGCTGCTCACGGGTCAGTGTCACCCAGACGTTCCTCTCTGCGCGTCACAGCAGATCACAGTACAAACCCGGCGGGAGAAGCCGAGGCCTCACAGCTCGGAGGCCTGGCGGATCAGCGCGTCGAGGAGGCCCTCGACCCCCTCCTCCACCTGCTTGCCCGAGAGCTCGAAGTCTTCGCAGGGTTTCTCGGGCTTCCCCCCGCGGAAGGGCCCGACCAGCGTGACCTTGCCGTTGGCCTTCGCAACAACGAGCGCCTCCCACCGGCCGCGCCGTATGCGGACCTGGACGCAGTCCACGTGCTTCTCGTCCGGCTCCACGGGGCTCACCTCGATATCGCCGAGGTGCTGCGCGCCCTCCATGTGAACCGTGCGACGAAACGCGTCCACGGCCTCGGTCGCTACCTCGCGAAGCTGCACCGCGGCCTCCCGCGCCTCCCCGAGCCGAGTGGCCAGCGGCCGGTCCCTCGCGGCCAGCTCCTGTGCGAGCGCGACGAAGCGTTCCCGATTCACCTTCGCAGTGTAGAACATCCCCGCTGCTATACTCCGCGCCCGATGGCGATCCGCCTCCGCCCCTTCGCGATCGGCGCGGGTCTCGTTCTCTCGCTGCTGCTCATCGGTGGGGGCTATCCGCGGCTCGGCTACGCGCTGTTCCTCGCCGTCCTCACCGGCTTTTGCCTCTCCACCTCGCTCTCCCTGAACGCCCAGATCGGCATCGGCGCGCTGCTCGCGGTCCTCTTCGGTGTGATTCCCGGAAGCGGGGTCGAGATCGTGCACGTGGCGGGACGCGTGTTCATCGCGATGCTGAAGATGCTGATCGCGCCGATGATTCTGCTCTCGATCTCCACCGGGATCGCACAGATGGGAGAGGCTCGCGCGCTCGGACGAATGGGAGTCCGGGTGGTGGCGCTCTATCTGCTCACGATGAGCTTTGCCGTCGCGACCGGCCTCGTCCTCGTCAATCTCGTACGCCCAGGCGCGGAAAGCACGCTTCGCGAGACCCCCTTCTTCTCGGAGGCGGTCGGAACACAGGCGACGAACCTGGCAGGGGATCTCTCGCTCGGCGAGTTCCTGCTCCAGACGGTCTTCCAGGTCCTGGAGAACCCACTCGTCTCACTGACGGAGGGTCGGATCCTCCCGATCGTGCTGTTCGCCATTCTGCTCGGGTTGGCGCTGATCCAGATCGGGCCGCGCGGGCAGAACCTGGTCGAGCTGCTTCTCGCGGGCTACGCGGTGGTCATGAAGATCATCCACTGGTTCATCCGCCTGGCTCCGGTGGGGATCTTCGCGCTGATCGGGCACCTCGTCGCGACCATCGGTTTCCAGGAACTCGCGGAACATCTTCTCGAGTTCTCGCTGGTTGTGATCGGGGGCACCCTGTTCCAGGCCCTCGTCATTCTGCCGCTTCTCGCATGGGTACTCGCAGGGGTCGGGCCGGTCGAGCTCCTTCGGGGGATTCGCGAGGCTTTGGTGGTCGCATTCTCGACCAGCTCCAGCGTTGCAACCCTCCCCGTCACAACCCGGTGTGTCGAGGACAACCTAGACGTGCCTCCGAGCGTCTCGAGCTTCGTGCTCCCACTCGGGGCGACGGTCAACATGGACGGCACGGCTCTCTACGAGGCGATCGCCGCCCTGTTCGTGGCCAACATCTACGGAATCGATCTCGGGATCTCGGGTCAGCTCGTGATCTTTCTCGTCGCCATCGTGACCGCGATCGGCGCGCCCGGAATCCCCTCGGCGGGCATGGTCACCATGATCGTCGTGCTCGAGTCGGTCGGGCTTCCGGGAGAGGCGGTCGGAATCCTGCTCACGATCGACCGGTTCCTCGACACGTTCCGCACGATGGCCAACGTGGAAGGGGACACGGTGGTCGCGGTCTGCACGGCGCGCTCCATCGGCCCTTCGGCTCGAGCCACGCCCTAACTGAAGTCGGTTATCGGGGAAACGGTGATGGGGGAGACGGTGATCAGCGCGAGGCCTCCATCGCGAGGCTGGCCCCGGTCACACCGAGCTCCCGAAGCATCGCGCCGCGCACGGCGATGAGCCGCTCCTTGTTCCT
>DAOUZG010000168.1 GCA_030665705.1 Deltaproteobacteria bacterium
CCGGGGCCCATCGCAGAGCAGACTTACCTCCGGGTCGAGAAGCTCTACCTCTGGCCCGAGGCGGTCGATGGACGGGTGATCACCGGTGCAGTGGAGGCCTTGGAGCGCCGCTTCGACCCCGTTCGGTTCGAGCCTGACGGATTCGAGGGTCGCCTCTACGTGGGGAAGGATCGGGTGCTGGTCCCGATCCAGCCGGAGCCGAAGCCGGACGAGTTCCTGGCGACTCTAGGGGGGGTGCTGGAGTTCGTGCGGGTTCGGCTCGGGTCCGAGATCGATGCTGAGCTGAGGGAGGACGAGGATCTAGAGCTTCTGGCGCTCCGGGGTGGCCTGCGTGCCCTCGACCGCTATTCGACCATCTACTCCGGGAAGGGGAGCGAGGATTTCCGGATCCGGTTCTCCGGTCGTCTCGAGGGGATCGGCTCACGGATCGGGCGGCGGGACGGAGACCTCGTTGCGGTCCGCGTCTTCCCGGGAAGCCCTGCAGAGACCGGCGGCCTCAAGGACGGAGACGCCATCGTCGCCATCGACGGCGAGCCGACGCGACCGATGACGGTCTCCGAGTCGGTCACCAAGATCCGCGGCCCGGCGGGAAGCGCCCTGGTCCTCACGGTGCAGCGCGGGGAGGAGACCCTCGATGTCCGCATCACCCGCGGGAAGGTGCAGGTCCCGACGGTCGAGACCGAGACCCTGAGCGAGGGAATCGGCTATGCGCGGATCTTCCAGATGAGCCGCTCCACGCCGAGCGAGTTCCGCAAGAAGGTGTCAGAGCTGGGGGATCTCGACGGGCTCGTTCTGGATCTCCGCTCGAACAGCGGAGGCAGCATGCTCTCTTCGGCGCGCATCGCGGACTTCTTCCTGCCGAAGGGAACGATCGTCAAGACCGTTGGACGCCGGGGCTCTCCCGTCTCCGGCCTCCGGAATAAGGCCCGTGCAACACCCAAGGTCCTCTTTACCTACCCCGTGGTCGTTCTGGTCGATCCCCAGACCGCCTCCGCCGCCGAGATCCTGACCGGCGCGATCGCATCCCTGCCCCAGGTCACCGTCATCGGCCAGAAGACATTCGGAAAGGGGGTGGTCCAGCGAATCTACCCACTCCCGGAGAAAAATCTGCTCAAGCTCACCGTGGCCGAGTACCGGCTTGCAAACGACCAGGTGATCCACCTGGAGGGGATCGAGCCGGATGCCGAGCTGTTCCCGGTCTCGACCAAGCGTCTGGCGCCGCTCGCGAACGTGCCCACGGATGCTCTGCCCTACCTCTGGGAGCCGGGGGAGGATGACCGCGTGCCCGCGCAGGTCGGAGAGGCCGTTCTGCGCAACGGCCTCGATTCGGGGCTCGCCGACATTCGACGAGAGACCGAGGAGAAGATTGAAGCCCGGCTCGCCGAGTTCGGGATCGAGTGGGCGGAGAACCCGCCCGCAGTCCCCGCCGTCCTTCCGAGCCCGCTCCAGATCGAGCTCGTGTCGCCCACCCTGGAAGCGGGTCAGAGCGCGACGATCCACCTCACGGTTAAGAACCCCAACCGATTCCCGATTCCCGACGCCTGGGCCACGCTCGCGGGTCCGCTCGAGGAGCTCTCCAAGAGGGGCCTCCCACTCGGGACGATTCCCGCGCGCGGCTCGGCCTCGGTCGAGGTCGAGGTGGAACCCCGGGGCGGCATCGCCGCGGGCGAGGTCCCCCTGCTCGTCCACGTGGCGACCCGGCTCCGCACGATCGCCTCCCGGCTCGTGGTGCTTCGCGAGCAGGAGCACGTCCCGGACCTCGAGATCCACGTCGTGCGGCGAGAGGAAGACGTGAAGCTCACCCTGCGCAATCGTGGGACCACGGGCACCGGCCAGCTGCACGTGTCCCTCGACGGGGTTTTCAAAGCGGTGGACGAGATCGCCCCGGGTGCGGAGGAGACCATCGAGCTCGCGCTCGCGGGGAAGGTTCGGAAAGTGGACGTGACGCTGGTCGGCCCGCTCGCCGACCGGCGGGTCGAGATTCCACTGCCCGAATCGGAGGTGACGGTCAAACCGCCGAACGTCCGGTTTCAACGCGGGGGATTCCCGGGGTTCGATCGGGTTCGCGTGAGGGCCTCCGACCCTTCCGGACTCCGGGACGGATGGCTCTCGCTGGACGGCGAGAAGCAAGACTACCTGGACTGGGGAGGAAAACCCTCCGGGTCTCTGTCGATCGCCCTACCCCACGGAGAGCACACGGTCCGCACGAAGGTCGAGACCGTCGAGGGCCTCGCCGTCTACGACCGGCGCGTCTTCACAAAAGACTGAGCTGAGACGGCTGGCCCATGGCTTCGTCGAACCCGAGCCCGACGTGCGGGAGGATCGCGTCGGCAATCGGTCGGAGCACTTTCTCGACGTAATGCTCCCGGTCGATGTGGTCGGGAAGAGGCTCCCCCGGGAGCACCGGCTCCGGGCCCGAGTAGGTGACCAAGTATCGAACGACCCTTCCGACGGGGCGGCTCGCCTTCCGCGCGGCACGCACGTGCGGGGGGGTGCGTGAGGTGTAGCGCTCGAGCGCTTCCTTTCGGATCCCCTTTCGAATGACGAGCTCGTCGTCGAGCTCCCCGGCTCGAACACGGTCGACGAGGTCGCGGATGAACGGAGCGACGGGCCGATCCGAAAAGACCAGTGCGAGCAGCCCCCGCTGGAATCGGCGTGCGATCGCGGGCCAATCCCGGCGCACGGCCTCCAGGCCGACCACCTCCACCTCCCCTCCGACGAGACCCGCGTAGCGCTTCTTGCTTCCGCTCCGCCCTCCGCGCACGCGCGGCAGGAAAAAGCGCTCGTAGACCCGCTCCAGCTCGAGCTCGAGCCGAGGCTCGACGCTGTACTCTCGCCCGACGCGCTCTGCGATGCGCTGCTGAACACGCTCCCGCAGCGCCCGAGCCCGCTCGTACGGGTCCTTCTCGCCCTCTGGGGAGCCGAGCTCCACGAAGACCGAGTCAGTGTCCCCATACAGGACCCGGTACCCCTCCCCCTCGAACTCGTCTCGGGTCCACCCCAGAATCCGGTGCCCGAATCCCGTGATCGCGTTGGCGACCTCGGGGTCGAAGAACCGACACGCCGCGGCGCCCAAGACGCCGAACAGCGCGTTCATGAGGATCTTGATGGCGAGATCGGCGTGCGGGTCGCCACGGTCGCGCGCAGCCTGACGGTGATCGAGGAAACGCTCGAGGATCCCGGGGAGGATCGCCTCTTCCCGCGAGAAGCACGCACCGTTGGGTGCGCGAATGGGGCTGGAGCCTGGCCGCGAATGGGCGAACGGATCGAGGTGGAAGGTCCGCATGAGACTCGGATAGAGGCTCCGGAAGTCGTACACGGCCACCTGGCGGTAGAGCCCCGGCTGAGGCTCGAGCAACATCCCACCCATCACACGCACGGATTTGCGCTCCGTCTGAACCGATGGGGCCACGACGCCCCGACGTCGCAGCTCGGGCAGATAGAGGAGATCGAACGAAGCGATGCTCGCGCCGACGCGGTCGAGCTGCATTCCAGTCAGCAGACTTCGCTCGATCGCGAGCTCAACGAGCTCCTCCTGGCGGATCAGATCGAGCACGAGCCGCGCGTCCTCGCGGTTGTACTCGACGAGGGCCTGCGGATCTTCGCGGTGAAGCCGCGTGATCTCCTCCGCGTGGTCCTCTGCCGCTGCATCGATCTTCTTGCCGCGACCCAGCAGCGCACGCGCCGCCGTCTCGAGTCGGTAGTCCTCGAGCTGAATGAAGGCGTCGCGGACGAGCGCGATTCCGTCCAGGACCTGGCGCCCGGGCATCTCCGCACGCCACAAACGCGTGAAGCCGGGATCGCGTCGAAGGAACAGCGGGCCGTCGAGCCTCCCGAGCTGGAACGGAAGGCCGAGCGCGCGGGCACGTGCATCCAGTACGCGCAGGTCGAAGTCGACCACGTTCCAGCCGGTGAGAACGTCCGGATCGATCTCGCGGACCCGTGATGAAAAGGCGCGGAGCAGCGCCCGCTCGTCCCGATGTGCCACCGCGCCGGGCACCGAGTCGGGTCCGACGCGGTGTACCTCGTCCACGTCATCGCCAACAAGGGCCACGGAGTAGATCTGGCGCGCATCGGGGGAGGTCTCGATGTCGATCGAGAGCAGGCGAAGCGCTGGACGAAAGGAGGTGCGGGCAAGCTCCGGGTTTCGGAACCGGAGGAGACGACCGCCACCGCGCTCTGGCTCGCCGCGGATCGTGAGCGCCGCTCCGAGCCCGTGGTCGATCAGGTAGCGGTAGGCGAAGCGCACATCGCCCTCGAGCACCTCTCCGCCCGCCTGCTCGATCGCCTCGCGGAGGGGGGAGACATCGCGCGGAATCTGCACGTCGATGCGGACGATCCGTCGGCCCCGGAGGTCCCGGAGATCGGTTTCAACGATGCGAACTCCCTTACCCCGGGGCACGTTGACCTCGTCGCCGGCCGGAACAAAGAAGTAGGGTCGAAACCGGTCGTCTTCAACGAGAAACGGCTTCCCGGATTCGAGGACACCGAACAGCCAGACCACCGGCGCACCTCGGATAATGCGGTAGGTGGGCTGAAGCAGGAACCCGCGTACTGAGGCGAAGTCACCCGCCCGTGGAACGCCAGAAGTCGTGGAGGTAGACATCTTCCTCACGTCCCGGATGGACCGAAGCCGCCGCCCCCGGGCGTCTCGATCCGCACGCGATCTCCCGGAGCCACATCGAAAGACGCCTTCCCACCAACGTCCCGATCGTTGTGACGGTTCCGCCCAGTGGCTCCGGCCTCGCCTTCCAGGAGACCGAAGGGCGAACGCACTCGACGCTCGGAGAGGATGGAGACCCGCATCGGTTCGAGGAACTCGATCTCGCGAACGAGCCCCGCCCCACCCCTCCAGCGTCCGTTACCGCCCGAGCCCTCCCGAATCGCGAACTCCCGAAGCCGCACGGG
>DAOUZG010000327.1 GCA_030665705.1 Deltaproteobacteria bacterium
ATGAGCACGGCCTGTGAAAGGCTCACACCGCAGCCGCTCGCGGGCCCGAGGATCCCCAGCGCGAGGAGGAAGACCCAGTAGCTCGGCGCGAGCCCCGCGAGGACACAGGTCAGGCCGAGCACGAGCAGGCCCCCGCAGACGAAGCGCTTCTTGGGATAGCGGTCGGCGAGAACGAAGAGGGGTGGCTCGAGCACCAGAGAGAAAAGTTGCAGGGCGGCCAGCGTCCACCCCGCGGCCATCCCGTAGCTCAGCCCGAAGCTGCGCTGAACGTCGGGGGAGCCGACGAAGGGGATCCCCGACGTGAGCTCGTCCATGAAGTCGACCCCGAGGAGCAGGAGCGTGAGCAGCCCTGCACGGCGGATCGTTGAGGCGAAGCGGAGAAAGCCCCGCGAGTGAAGGTCCACCCCGGCCGGTCAGGTATAGCCGCGATGTCGCTTCGGCATCGGATCTCCCGGCGTTCTCGCGTGAAGCTTGGGGTGAAGGGGCGACGAGGTCAACGCGTCCGCTCCTCAGGCAACTTCACGCTGCAGAGTGACCGAAGCCCCGGGTCGAACGGGAAGAGGTTTTTCGCGGGAACCTCGAGGGTCCGGACTTCGCGCAGGAGCCCGTCGAGCGAGAGTTCCCCACGATCGACACGCCGCTCGATTGCGGAGACGGTCGTCGATCGATAGACGGCAAGGAGGGGCTCGGGGCCGTCCGGCCCCACCGGCACGACCACGTCCGGCCCGTCACCGCACGGTGTGAGAGCGAGAAGAGCGAGGAGGAGACGAGGTTCGATCTCCGGAAGATCGCGGGCCGCGACGAGCACCGCGTCGGCGCGGCAGGCCGCAACGGCCGCGCGGACGCCGGCGATCGGGGCAGAGCTCGGGAGACGGGGATCCACAGGCGGCACGATCACGCGGACCGTTGCGACGCAGGTGGCCAGCACGTCGGCTACGCGCTCGGTCGTCCGCCCCGAGTGCCCCGGTATGACGGCACCCTCGACGTGGGAGAGCCTCAAAAGCCGGGATCCTCGCGCAGGTCGTCCGAGTGGAGGAGCTGCACCTGAACACGGGCTCCCGCGGGAACCTTGGTGGAGTCGGCGGGAATGACGGCCAGTCCGTCCGCCCGCACCAGCGAGAGCAGGATGGCCGAGCTCTGGTCCCCGGTCAGCCGCGCCCGGAGCGCCCCGCGCTCCCCCTCCAGCGCAACGCGGACCAGGAAGATGCGTCCTTCGTTCTTCTCGAAGCCGTCGACAAGCACCGCCTCCTCCACGGGTCGGAAGATCCGGCGGTGCCCCATCATCCGGAGGAGGGAGGGCCGGACGAACTGTTCGAAGCTGACCAGGGAAGAGACGGGGTTGCCGGGGAGCCCGAATACCGGACGCCCGGCTAAGACGACGAACGCCAGAGGCTGGCCCGGCCTCATCCGGACCCGCCAGAGCCGCATGTCCCCCCCGATGGAGGCAAGGACCGCCTTGATGTGGTCATGGACGCCGACCGAAACGCCACCGATAGAGACGATGACATCGCAGCGGAGCGCCTGCCGGAAGCGGTCCGCGATGACCTCGGGACGGTCGGGCGCGATCCCCAGATAGACGGGAACGGCTCCCGCCGCGGTGACGGCTGCCTGGAGGGTGTAGCTGTTCGAGGTGACGATCCGTCCGTCTTGCGTGAGCCGGTCAGGCTCGACGATCTCGTCGCCCGTCGCGATGATCGCCACCCGGAGCTTTGCCCCGACGCACACGACCGTCCGCCCGAGGGCGGCGAGCATGCCGAGGTGCACGGGTCGCAGCACGGTGCCGACCTCGGCGATCGGCGTGCCCGGCTGCACGTCCAGCCCCGCCGGTCGAATGTTTAGACCGGTTTCACCCGTCTTCAGAATCCGAACCTCCTCACCATCTCCCTCGGTGTCCTCCACCCGAATCACGCAATCCGCACCCTCCG
>DAOUZG010000148.1 GCA_030665705.1 Deltaproteobacteria bacterium
AAATGAGATCGCTGGTTGTGAGCTCGAAGCTCCCCATTGCGGGGCTGCTCTGCGGAGCCGCGAGGACCAGGCCGGCCCCCAGCAGGGCCCAGAATCCGAGCTCCTTACGCACACGCGCGAACCGCCCCATGTACCTAGAGTGTGCGGAGAAGGGGTCTGGTAGCGCGTTTTTTTGGTGTTTCTGTTAGGGGGCCAGCTCGCCGAGGCGCGGGTCAGACTCTTCCGGCGGATGTTCGTTGTAACTTATTGATTTTGCTGAACCTGAATCTCGGCCCCAGGGATTCCAGTGCTGCTGGAGAGCCGTCGAGGGTCTCCGTCAGGCCACCTCTTCCGGTCTCAGGGCCCGGAAAGCCGCACCGACCATCCCCGCTTCGTTGCTGAGCTCGGCCTTGGAGAAGAGGAACCGCTGACCCCACGCCCGCTCCGCGAGTCGGGCCCTCTCGCGCAGGGCCGGTGCGAAGACCTCGAACTGCCTCTCCATCAACCCACCGCCGAAGACGACCTGCTCCGGCATGAACGTGTGTAGGGCCGTCCAGAACGCAGCTGCGACGGCCACAACGACCCGCTCGATGAGCGACCGAGCGGTGGGGTCTCCCTCCTTCGCCCTCTCGAAGACCTCCGCCGCGTCCGCAAGGCCCAGGGCTTGCCCCGCCTTCGTCACGGCTGTCCCGGAGGCCACACTCTCCAGGCAGCCTCTCACCCCGCAGTAGCATTCAGGTCCGCTCGAATCGACGGGGATGTGGCCGATCTCGGGGTGCTCGCCGTTCGTGCCTCGATAGATTCTCCGGTCGACGAGGGCCGCCCCCCCTACCCCCGTGCCGAAGGTGAACATGACCACGTGCTCGAACGAACGGGCCGAGCCCGCATGAACCTCGCCCAGCAGGGCCGCATCGGCGTCGTTCTCGAGGTAGGCCGGCACGGCGAAGGCATCCTCCAGAACGCGGACGGGGCTCGCACCCTCCCAGCCCGGCAGTGTGAACGGATTGTGGATCGTCCCCGTGCCCGGGTGCACCGGTCCCGCACACCCGATGCCGATCCCCGCCAGCTCATCCGCGCGGGCTCCGGCCGAGGTCAGAAGGCGCTCGATCCCCTCCACGACCCTCTGCATGGCTTCCGCGAAACCCGCCTCCGGCTCGGTCGGTAGGGTCAGTCGCCCCTCGACCGCGGCGGATTCACTCACCAGGCCGATCGATATCTTGGTCCCCCCGATATCGATTCCGATCGCCCTCGATTCACGCATCCCCCGGTCCCGCTACCCGTACGCGCGCCCTGCGCCTAGTGTCCTGTCCCGGGAGTTCCGACGCGTTTCCCGCGGCCGAGGCGCCGGGCTCGCAAGGCGCGCGAGCGAGGAATATCCGTCGTTATTCCGAGCGAGTGCAACGCCGCGAGCACGGATGCAACGGCCGCCGGGAATGCAAGCGAACTTCCGGGACAGGACACTAGAGGATCTCCACGTCTCTCGGCATCTCTTTCAGCATCTGGTTCGCCATCTCCTCGGCCATATCGAAGTGACCCGGCCCGGTTTTGATCGCGTAGAACGCCTCGGCGAGCTGGAGGCTGTACCGCTGCCCGATGCCGCCTGCGATCATCCGCAAAACGTCGCGAACGGCGGACATGAGCTGCTCCCTCTCCTCGACGGTCAGCCGGGTCGGATCCGCGTCGGGAAGAAACCAATCCGCCAGCATTTCGACCTGGGATTGATGACAGAGAAGGCTCTGGACCTTCTTCTCGAACGTGCCCCCGATATCGACGATCCGATTCGGGGCGCGGTCCGTCGGCACCATGTACCACACCTCCTGGGGCTGGTGCGGCTGTAGCCCTGCCTCCAGCTGCTTCGGAAAGTACAGGGGAAAGCAGGTAAACACCGCCACCTCGGACGCGATTCTACCCGCCGTGATGTGATCGGGATGAATCTCGTATCTCAGCCAGGGATCGAGGGTGACGATTCGGTCTGCTCGGAGCTTACGAACCGAATAGGCAAGCTTCTCCTTTAACTCCTCGCGGTGGTCGCTCAGGGATCCGTCGGGAAACCAGAAGCCGATCGGTTCGTGCCCCCCGATCACCTCCATCGCTCGGGTCAACTCGTTCTTGCGCTGCTCGGCGACCTGTGCACGGGTTCGGCCGATGACCCTGGTGCCCATACTTCCGTCGGTTGCAGAAATCGCGTAGACCTCATGGCCTTCCTGCGTCCACTTGGCCATGGTTCCGCTTGCCAGGAATTCCGCATCGTCGGGGTGGGCATAGATGACGAGTATGTTCATGACTCGCTCCTTTCTCCGTGGAGCTCGGTTTCTGTGGTAGCCAGGAGGCGCTGCAAGGTCGCGCGATCGATATTTCCCCCGGTCAGGATCATGGCGACCCGCTTACCTCGGAGCTCGTTCCGCAGCGACCGGGCCGCGGCCAGGGGGGCGGCGCCGGCGCCCTCCGCGAGGTTGTGGGTGTAGCGGAGGAGGTCCCGGACCGCCCGGACCATCGCCTCCTCGCTGACCATCACGAAGTCATCAACGTGACGGTGAATCAGCTCCAGGGTCATGCGCGCGGGGACACGGGTGGCCAGTCCGTCCGCGAACGTATCGGCCGACTCGGTCGTCACCAAACGTTTCTTCTTCCAGGAGAGGTAAACGGAGGGCGCTCGCTCGGCCTGGACGCCGACGACCCGTGTCTCGGGGCTGACCTCGCCGCGGACGAGGCAGGTACCGGAGATTCCGGAGCCGAGACCGACCGGAACGAGCACGGTGTCGAGGTCCGGAACGTCCTCGAAGAGCTCGAGCGCGTAGGTGCCCACCCCGGCGATCATCGAGGGCTCGTTGGCGGAGTGGATGTAGAGCAGGCCCTCGGCGGCCACGATCTCCTCCACATGCTCGCGCGCCTCATCGAAGTCCTTGCCGTGCTCGACGAGCTCGGCGCCGTACGAGCGGATTGCCTCGTTCTTCTCCGGGTTGTTTCCGTGGGGAACGACGATGACGGCGCGCACGTCGAAGAGGTGTGCGGCATAGGCAATCGAGAGGCCGTGATTACCGCGCGTCGCCGAGATCACGCCGCGGCGCTTCTCCTCTTCGGGCAGGGCACTGATCAGGTTGACGCCCCCACGTACCTTGAACGCGCCGACCGGCTGATGGTTCTCGTGCTTGACGAAGAACTCGCATCCGAGCTCGTGCGACAGGGCCGGGTAGCTGAAGGTCGGCGTGCGCGGAAGATACCGGCTCACCACCGGTCGAGCGCGGAGCACATCCGAGTAGGTGGGGAGAACCTTTTCAGGCACTCCGGCAATGGTAGCATCGAGTGATTCGGTCCGGGGTTTCTGAGATGGGTTCTAGAGGCCGTGATGCGGCCATCGGGGCTTCAGGTTCCCGGCCTTGAAGGCCGCGGCCCCGATCGTGTGTTTGTCCTTGCGCAGGAACATCGAGATGATCATCTCCGCCTCGATGCGTAGCCGATCCTCCAGCGTCCGCCCGACTCCACGCACGAGCGTCTCCTTGTCGGAGCGGATGGCGCCCTGAGGGAGCGCCACAATCTCGCGGGCCAGCTCCTTGGCTCGTGTGAGAGCTTCACCCCTCGGCACGACTTGGTTGACGAGGCCGATCTTCTCCGCCTCCCGAACGTCGATCCGCCTGCCCGTGATAATCAGCTCCATCGCTCGCGCGAACCCGACAACCAACGGCAGTCGAGCCGTCAAGCCGTCTCCAGCAACGATATTCCAACGTCGTTCCAGAGCGCCGAACTCGGCGTTCTCAGCCGCAATTCGGATGTCGGCGAGGAGCGCGGTCTCGAGACCGGCCGCGAAGGCGTAGCCGTTGACCGCGGCAATCACCGGTTTGAAGATATCCACCTTCCGCGTGTAGCCGCACGCCCCCGGCAGGTTGTAGAGATCCCGACGATACCGATCGAAGTCGCCGGGGTCGCTCAACGCGGCGGCATCCTGCAGGTCCCAGCCCGCGCAGAACGCGGTTTCACCCGCCCCCGTAATGATGAGCACGAAGGCGTCATCGTCGTCGCGGAAGCGCTGCCAGGCGTCGTGTAGCTCCAGGTTCATCGCCCGGCTGATCGCGTTGTGCTGATCGGGACGGTTGTAGACGAGCGTGACGACGTGGTCTTCCTTGTCGTAGACGAGAGTCTCGTACGCCATGCGGCCCTCCTTTGAGTCTTGCTAGGCTGGTTTCTCGAGGAATGTACGGATCACCCGTGTCGTCTCCGAGGGATTCTCGAAGACGAAGAAGTGCCCCGCGTCAATGAACTCTACTCTCGCGTAAGCCGTTCATCCGTCAGCGATCCCGAATTCTCGCATAGGGTCCGTCGGCGTGGGCTCGGTCACGCGAGACATCAAAGAGTTAACCTCTAAAATTTCTAGTGAATTCAATATGTTACGGGATCGGTTCGGCGGGAAAGCTCCAACCTGCCTGGTGGGGGATGGTCAGCCCCGGAGCTGCAGCTGCAGCGTCTCGATGAACTTCGGGTTCGTGCCGCAGCAGCCCCCGACGAAGCTCGCTCCCGCCGCCACCAGCTTCCGGACGGATCCGGCAAAGGCCTCGGGACTCATCCGGTAGACGGCCTCGCCGTCGACGAGCTCGGGGAGTCCGGCGTTGGGTTTGACCCAGATTGGGCGATCGGTGGAGGAGGCGAGGGTCTCGCAGATCCGGATGAAGTCCTCCGGTCCCACCCCGCAGTTCGCGCCAATCACATCCGCCCCCGCTCGGGCCAGCTCCGAGGCAGCGTCCGATGGGGTAACGCCCATCATGGTCCGGTCCTTGTTCTTGCCGGAGTCGAAGACCATACAAGCAACGACCGGAAGCCCGGTTGCGGTGGCGGCCTCGACGGCAATCCGGGCCTCCACCAGGTCGGTCATCGTCTCGACAACGATGGCGTCGGCACCCGCTTCGGCGAGCGCCGTCGCCTGCTCGGTGAATGCGGCGCGGAGCTCCCCTTCGTCGATCTCGCCCATCATCAGGATCTTGCCGCTCGGTCCGATCGAGGCAAAGACGCGGGCCTGCCCGGCCGCGGCCCGTCGGGAGATCTCGACTCCGGCGCGATTGACATCCCCGACCCGCTCCCGCTCGGGGCGGGTCCCGAGCGCGATCCGGTTTGCGCGGAAGGTGTTCGTCAGGATGACCTGACTTCCCGCCGCCACATACGCACGCGCCACCTCCTCGACACGCTCGGGGTGAGACAGGTTCCAAAGGTCTCCGAACTCACCGGCGGCAAGTCCGCGCGCCTGCATCTCGGTGCCCCAGGCGCCGTCCGTCAGCACCGGCCCTTCCGCCGCGAGCTCGCGAATCACCAATGTCCCCGGCATCCCTCGGGTCCCGCAGACTTCCAGCAGGGGCTACTTCTCAACGAGGTCCCGGGCCATGCGCACAGCTGCGGCCGCGTTCTCCGCGTAGCCGTCCGCCCCGATCTCCGACGCAAACGCTGCCGTGAGC
>DAOUZG010000296.1 GCA_030665705.1 Deltaproteobacteria bacterium
CTCAACCGTCTGCGCCGCCCCAGCCGCCGCGAAGCGGAACAGGGCCGCCGTCTTGCGCGCGTGGATCGACGTGACCGTTGCCTCCGTCACCCCCCCGGATCCAAAGGCGAGGTCGTCGGCCTGTCCACCGACCAGCGCCCGCGAGCCAGTGGCCTCTGCGAGCGCGCGGACGGTCTGCAGCGGAACGCGGCCGGCTGCCAGCACGCCGAACGCCTCGGCCAGCAGCGCGTCCCCGACGAGGATGGCGGTCGCCTCGCCGAAGCGGACATGCACCGTGGGGCGCCCACGCCGTTCGTTGTCGTCGTCCATGGCCGGAAGGTCGTCGTGGACGAGGGAGTAAGCGTGAACGAGCTCGACGGCGCTTGCGACGGGGAGCACCCGATCAGGCTCCCTATCGCAGGCGCGGCTCGCTCCGAACGCAAGGGCCGGACGAAGACGCTTCCCGCCCGAGAAGACTGCGTAACGCATCGCCTCGTGCAGCGTGGCCGGGGGCTCCCCGATCGGGGGCAGCAGGGCATCCAGGGATCGGTCGACGCGCTCGCAGCTCTCCTCGAGGAAGCGCTTCACCACGTCGGGAGGGATGCCCATACGGGTCACTTCTCCTCGACGTCGAGCAGCCGCTCCCGTATCCCCTCCGACGACTCCTCGAGCTCGCGGACCCGAAGCTCCGCCGTGCGGAGCCGATCGCTGCAGAACCGGACGAGCCGCACCCCCTCCTCGAACGTCCGGAGTGACTGCTCCAGGGGTAGATCGCCTCCCTCCAGCTCAGCCACGAGCTTCTCGAGCCGCTCCATCGCCTCCTCGAAGGAGAATTCCTCTTCGGGCTGGCGCTCTTTGGCGGTCATCTCTCCTCCGTTCTTCCGGTCACGCTCGCACGCAGGGATCCGCGCCAGAGCTGAATCCGAATCCCACCTCCCGTCTCCACGTCCCCGCTCGACTTCAGGATCCGCCCATCCGGCTCGCGCCGGGTGATGCTGTACCCCCGGCCGAGGACTGCCAGGGGCGAGAGCGCGTCGAGCCGGCCCCCGTGGGCCGCCAGCGTCGTGCTGCGACGGTCGATCAACCGGTGGATCGCGCTCGAGAGGCGGGCCTCGGCCCCTGTGAGGCGGCCGCCGACCCGCTCGTGGGAGAGGCGCACCGATGCGAGGAGCCGCTCCCGGAGTCGACCCAGACGTCCGGCGCTCTCGGCCAGGCGCTCGCCGGGGTGCCGGACGCCCCGCCGCAGGGCCTCCAGGCGGTGCCCCAGCTCGCGCAGCCGGGCTCTCTCGCGGGAGAACAGGTGCCGGGCCAGCTCGTCCGTCCGCCTCCGAAGCTCGGCCGCGTCGGGCACAACTCGCTCCGCGGCTGCGGTGGGCGTCGCGGCCCGCACATCCGCCACGAGATCCGACAGCACCCAATCGATCTCGTGCCCGATCGCGGAGATGACCGGCGTCTGCACCTCGAAGATCGCTCGAACGACTTCCTCCTGGTTAAACGTCCACAGATCCTCGATCGAACCCCCGCCTCGAGTCACAACGATGACGTCGACGCTCTCATTGGCGTCGAGGAGGTGCAATCCACGGACCACCTCTCGCCACGCTCCCTCTCCCTGCACCCGCGAGTCGACGAGGACGACCTCGACGGGTGCGGCGCGTCGTCGAAGCCCACGGAGGAAGTCGTGCATCGCTGCGCCCTGCCGGGAAGTGACGAGCCCGATTCGCCGGGGCAGAAACGGCAGAGGCTTCTTGTGGGCGTCGTCGAACAGCCCCTCGGCGTGTAGCCGTGCCTTGAGTCGTTCGAACGCGAGCCGCAGCGCTCCAGCGCCGCAGGGCTCCAGATGATCGAGGACAAGCTGAAGAGCGCCACGGTCGGTATAGATGTCGACGCGGCCGTGGACCCGCACCTGCATCCCGTCTTGGGGATCGAGGGGAAGCAGCTCCGCGTGTGGACGAAACATCACCGCACGGAGCTGCCCCTCGGGATCTTTCAGGTCGAAGTAGAGGTGCCCGGGACGGGAGCGGTAGAGCGACCCGATCTCGCCCTCCACCCACACATCGCCGAACCCCTCGTCGAGCACCTCCCGGAGACACGCGATGAGCTCTGAAACCTGCAGCGGGCGCTCCCGGCTCTCGCGGAAAAGCTCCTCGATCATGGCCGCACAGTAGCACCCGGCCGGGGCCGGAGCCCGAACGGATGAGGCGTTACGTGCAACCGACACGCGCGACGGCGGCGGACGGCGAGCGACAACGGGGCCAGCGCCGATGTCGGTCGTCGCCGACGGTCTCAAGTCCCTGTCCAAACAGGACGAGACCGTTCGAGAGCGGACAGAGAGCTATGCAGCAGGACGTTATCGACGACCGCAAACAACCCGAGAAGCGAGTCAAGACCTCCATTGCGGTGGTTCACACCGGAACCTACGGAGGCGGACGCGGAACGCTCGTCAGCCTCTGGCAAACGGGTGCGCAGATCGAGGACGCCTCTCCGCTGCCGGAGCCCGGAAGCGAGGTCAACGTCTCCTTCCGTCTCTCGGCCGATCTCCTCCCCCTGGCCATGACGGGGGAAGTGACCGAGACGACCGAGAAGGGTTTCAGCGTCACCTTCATGGCGATCGACCGCCGCGTGCGCGGGCTGTTCAAACGCGCCATTACCGAGATCATCCGGCGCGGCGAGGAGAGCGTGAC
>DAOUZG010000069.1 GCA_030665705.1 Deltaproteobacteria bacterium
GGGCGGTTTGGCAACCCCTCGAGCGTCCATTGGGCCGGGACGGCGGCTCGTGCGCTGGTCGAGAAGGCGAGGGGGCAGGTGGCGTCGCTCCTGGGTGTCGCTCCGGAGTGCCTCGTGTTCACGAGCGGCGCAACGGAGGCCAACAACGCGGTCCTCCGGGCGGTCGCACTTCGGGCGCCTCGACACGGCGACCACGTTGTCACGTGCGCCACGGAGCACCCCTCCGTTCTCGAGGTGGCTGAGGGGCTGCGCGAGGTCGGGCTCCGCGTCACCGTCCTTCCCGTCGACGGCGAGGGTCGGTTCGATCCCGAGCGTTTTGCTCGCGCCCTCGACCCAGGAGCTCTGCTGGCCTCGGTCATGTGGGCGAATAACGAGACCGGCGTGCTTCAGCCCATTGCGGAACTCGCCCGGATCGCCCAAGAGCGGGGGGTTCCCTTCCACACCGACGCGGTGCAGGCCCTCGGGAAGGTGCCGCTCTCTCTCCGCGAGCTCCCCGTCGACTTTGCCTCCTTCTCGGCCCACAAGCTCGGTGGCCCCAAAGGGGCCGGGGCGCTCTACCTCCGCCCCGGGTCCCGGCTGGCTCCCTTTGTGCGGGGAGGCCCTCAGGAGCGCCGCCGCCGTGCGGGCACGGAGAACGTCCCCGGGATCGTCGGCTTCGGGGCGGCGTGCGCGGCGGCGGGGCGGGATCTCGAGGTCGAGGGGGAGAGGCTCGCGAGACTGGGCGCGCGTCTGTGGGCGGGGATCCAGGCCAAGATTCCGGGCGTGCACCTGAACGGGTCCGCAGCGGATCGCCTCCGGCACACCCTGAACCTCTCGCTGGAGGGGGTCGACGGGGAGGGGCTGGTGCAGGCGCTCGATCTCGAGGGGATTGCGGCCTCCTCGGGTGCCGCGTGCGCCTCGGGCTCGACGGATCCGTCTCCGGTGCTACTGGCCATGGGCGTTTCTCCCGAGCTCGCTCGCGCCTCGGTCCGCTTCAGTCTGGGGTTCGACACTGACGAGGCCCGGATCGAACGCGTGCTCGAGGTTCTGCCGGGCCTCGTGCAGCGCGTCCGCGCGGAGGTGCGTCGCCGGTGAGGGAGCGGTGGCTCGTTGCGATGAGCGGAGGGGTCGACTCCTCGGTTGCCGCCGCACTGCTGGCCGAGGACGGCCTCGACCCGATCGGGATGACCATGGACCTCGGCGCCGAGGAGGTGGCGGGCGCACTCGGGTCTTCGAGGGCCAACCGACGCTGCTGCGGGCTTCCCGATGCGGACGACGCCCGCGCGGTCGCGACGCCTTCCGGGAAGCGGTGGTCACCCCGTTCGTCGAGGCTTATGCCTCGGGCGAGACCCCGATCCCGTGTGTGGCGTGCAACCGCGTGCTCAAGTTCGACCTGCTGCTTCGACGCGCCCGAGCGCTGTCCGCCCGCGGGGTTGCAACGGGGCATTACGCGTGCATCGGGAAGAGCCCGAACGGCGGACCCGCCGTCTACCGCGCTCGCGATCGGGAGAAGGACCAGTCCTACTTCCTGTTCGACCTCACCCCCGATGTCCTCGAGCAGATCCGGTTCCCACTTGGAAATCGGACCAAGACGGAAGTTCGGGAGGTGGCACGCTGCCTCGGCCTCGTGACCTGGGACAAGCTGGAGAGCCAGGGGATCTGCTTCGTTCCGGATCGAGACGTCCGCGGCGCGCTCGAGAGGCTGCGCCCCGGGCTTCGGAGCGAGCCTGGGGAGGTCGTCGACCGCCAGGGCCGGAGGCTCGGCACCCACACGGGAGCCGTCGGCTACACCCTCGGGCAGCGCAAGGGGTTGGGGCTCGCGTCCGGACCCTGGTACGTGGCGGAGATCGACCCGAAGCGAAACTGCCTCGTGGTCGAGCGGGAGCCGGTCCTGTGGAGGCGCACGCTCCGGCTCCGCTCCATCTGCTGGAATGTGGGAACCGCGCCCGGGGGTCGTGTGCGGGTCCAGATCCGACATCGACACCGAAGCGTGTTGGGCCGCGTCGAGCCGCTTCTCGACGGGGAGGCCGTCGTGCACCTGGAGGAGCCGGTCTGGGCGCCGGCCGCCGGCCAGGCCGGGGTCGTTTACGACGAGGCCGACACGTGTGTGCTGGGAGGGGGCTGGATCGTTGGGTCCGTGTGAGACGGAGGGCGGCGCGAGCGACGTCCGCGAGGTCGAGCGGCGGCTCGGATACCGCTTCCAGAGCCGCGAGCTACTCGAGCGTGCGTTGACCCACCGGTCCTGGGCAAGCGAGCGTGGGGACCCGAGCGCTGGAAACGAGCGGCTAGAGTTCCTGGGGGATGCGGTGCTCGACCTTCTCGTCTCCGAGTTGCTCATGGAGGCCGACGAGAAGGCGGACGAGGGGGCGCTCTCGAGGGGCCGCGCCGAGGCCGTGAACACGGGGGCGCTCGCGCAACAGGCGAAGGAGCTCAAGCTCGACGAGGCGGTCCGGCTCGGCCGCGGCGAGGCACGCTCGGGCGGGCGGTCGAAGCCCTCGATCCTGGCGAACGTTTTCGAGGCGGTCGTGGCCGCGATCTACCTCGACGGCGGCCACGAGGCCGCCCGCGTGTTCGTGCGGCGGGTCTTCGGGGATCTGGCGACGGGTGAGGTTCGGCCGCGCGGGGATGCCAAGACCCATCTCCAGGAGCAGCTCCAGGCCGAGGGGTTCGCGCTTCCCCGTTACGAGACCACCGCGACGCGCGGGCCCGATCACGCGAGGGAGTTCGACGTGCGGGTTCTGCTCGGTGAGCGGGTGCTCGGCCTCGGCACGGGACCCTCGAAGCAGCGGGCGGAGCAGGCGGCGGCTCGCGACGCCCTCGAAAAGCTCAACCGGTGAGTGAGGGCAGGCCGGAAACAGACTGCCGTAGTTCCGCTTTTCGTTGTGGGGTCGTTGCGTTGCTCGGGAGGCCGAACTCGGGGAAATCGACCCTTCTGAACGCCGTGCTCGGGGAGAAACTCGCCATCACCGCGGCCCGAGCCCAGACGACCCGGAGCCGGATCCTCGGGATCCTCACACGCCCGGGGGCACAGATCCTCTTCTACGACACCCCGGGCGTTCACCGGGGTGAGGCGCGATTCAACCGCGCGATGACCGACGCGGCGCTCGCTGCCGCGGAGGATGCAGATCTTCGCGTGATCCTGTTCGAGTCGACCGCCGGCTGGGACACGCCCGAACAGCGCCTCGCGGAGCTCGCTCCGCCGCTTCTCCTTGTTCGTACCAAGCGGGACCTCGGGACCCCCACGCCGGTGCCGGAGCCGCAGCGGTTCAGCGAGATTCTCGAGGTTTCGGCGGAGCGGCAAGAGGGCCTCGAACGGCTCCTCGAACGGATCGTGGCCTACCTCCCCAAGGCGGCCCCGCTCTACCCGGAGGATTCCCTAACCGACCGGCCGCTCCGCTTCCTGGCTGCGGAGCAGATCCGTGAGGTGGCCTTCGAGATCTTCCGTGAGGAGATCCCGTATGCGCTCGCCGTGGAGGTAGAGGAATGGAACGAGAGCGAGGAGGAGCTGCGGATCCGGGCGAACGTCCTCGTGGAGCGCGAGTCTCAGAAAGGGATCGTGGTCGGTCAGGGCGGTCGTATGCTGCGTGACCTCGGGACCGAGGCGCGCCGGCGACTCGGTGGGCTTCTCCAGAAGACGGTTCACCTGAAGCTCTGGGTGAAGACGGATCGGGACTGGACGAAGAAGCTCCGACGGATTCGCGAGCTCGGCTACCTTTGATTGACCTCAACCTACGCCCTCGGCTACGGTAGATGCGTGTTTGCGAATCGCCGTTGCGGGGCGGCGTCGCTGTCTTCCCACCACTAGCACTACTGTAGGCTGAGACCCGGAGGATCCCCCATGAAGGAAGTCGTCATCACCAGCGCCGTCCGCACCCCGATCGGATCGTTTCAGGGGGCCCTGGCCCCGCTGTCCGCACCGGCGCTCGGGGCCGTCGTGGTTCGGGAGGCGGTTCGAAGGGCGGGCGCGCAGCCCGACCAGGTCGAGCGGGTCTACCTGGGCTGTGTACTCAGCGCAGGACTGGGCCAGGCGCCGGCTCGGCAGGCCGCGATCCACGCGGGTCTCCCGGTCTCCGTAGGCGCTGTCACGATCAACAAGGTCTGCGGCTCGGGCCTCCAGGCGGTGATGTTTGCGCGCCGAGAGATTCTCGTGGGAGACGCAGAGGTGATCGTCGCCGGCGGCATGGAGAGCATGACGAACGCGCCCTACGTCATCCCGACCGCGCGAGGCGGACTGCGGATGGGCCATGGGAAGATCGTCGACTCGATGATCCACGACGGGCTCTGGGATCCCTATAGCGACGTCCATATGGGCACCTGCGGGGACAAGGTGGCCGAGCGGTACAGCTTCTCCCGCGAGGACCAGGACGATTTCGCAAAGCGTTCCTACGAGCGGGCGCTCGCCGCGCACGAGCAGGGCAAGTTCAAGGAGGAGATCGTGCCGGTGGAGATTCCCCAGCGACGGGGAGATCCCCTCGTCGTCGACCGCGACGAAGAGCCGGGACGCGCCAACCTCGCGAAGATGGCGTCGCTCCGCCCCGCCTTCGCGAAGACCGGGACGGTCACTGCGGCGAACGCCTCGACGCTCAACGACGGGGCTGCGGCGCTCCTGGTCACGAGCGGCGAAAAGGCCGACGCGCTGGGCTTGACGAAGATCGCGCGGGTCGTCGCGGACGCGAGTGTCGCCGTCGAGCCGGAGTGGTTCACGATCGCTCCCGTCCACGCGCTGGCGAAGCTCTACGAGCGCACGGGGACCAAGCCCGGGGACTGGGACCTCTACGAGGTCAACGAGGCGTTCTCGGGGGTCACGATGGCGGCCATCAAGGAGCACAACCTCGATCCTGACCGGGTCAACGTACACGGGGGTGCGGTTTCGCTCGGGCATCCGATCGGGTGTTCGGGTGCCCGCGTTCTGGTGACCCTCCTGCACGCGCTGCGGGACCGCGGCGAGAAGCGGGGCGTCGCGACGCTCTGCATCGGCGGCGGAGAGGCGGTGGCTCTGGCCGTGGAGCTCTGCTCGTGAAGCGGGTCGGCGTTCTCGGAACGGGCCAGATGGGGGTCGGGATCGCCCAGGTCCTGGCGCAAACCGGGCACGAGGTCCTGCTCTGGAATCGGACGGAAGATTCGCTCGAGTGGGGACTCACCGCGATTCGACAGGGGCTCGATCGGCTCCTCAAGAAGGAGCGCATCAGCCAGCTGGACCACAAAGATACGCTCGCACACATCCGCGGGGTGGTGGCTCCCGAGGAGCTGAAGGCGGCCGACATCGTGATCGAGGCCGTCCCCGAGGATCTCAACCTCAAGAAAGAGCTCTACGCGCGCCTGCATCTGATCTGTGCGGACGACGTGATCTTTGCCTCGAACACCTCGTCGCTCTCCGTGACGTCTCTCGCTCGGGACTCGGGTCGCCCCGAGCACTTCATCGGCATGCACTTCTTCAACCCGGTTCAGGTGATGAAGCTCGTGGAGATCGTGCGGGGACTCGCGACTTCGGGCGAGACGACCGAACGGGTCCGGGCTCTGGCGCTGGCGATGGGGAAGATCCCCCTCGACGCCAAGGACTACCCGGGCTTTGTCGTCAACCGCATCGTCATGCCGATGATCAACGAGGCGATCTTCGCGCTGGAGCAGGGGGTCGCCGATGCCAAGACGATCGACGAGTGCATGAAGCTCGGGTGCAACCACCCGATGGGCCCTCTCGCCCTCGCCGATCTCGTCGGGCTCGACATCGTGCTGGCGATCCTGGAAAGCCTGCAACGCGAGTTCGGGGATCCTCGCTACCGCCCCTGCTCCCTTCTGCGCAAGTACGTGGAGGCCGGCTGGTTCGGCTCCAAGACCAGCCGAGGCTTCTACACCTACTGATGATCCCGGGACGGCGGGATGCCGCGTTCCGGCGTTTCCCGCGAACGCGCTTTGCGTAGGGCACCGGCCAGCCCGATGAGAAATCGAGGCGAGGGCGCCGGCTTGACGGCCCGTTCAGCGCCGGGCTAACAAGAGGACGTGACAAGAGTCGGTCGGGACCCGGTGCGTGTGGTGACCGCTGCGGCGTTGTTCGACGGGCACGACGCGGCCATCAACATCATCCGTCGACTGGTCCAGGCGCTCGGCGCCGAGGTCATCCATCTCGGTCACGACCGCTCGGTGGACGAGATCGTCACGGCTGCCATCCAGGAGGACGCCGATGCCGTGGCCGTCTCCTCCTATCAGGGCGGCCACATGGAGTTCTTCCGATACCTCGTGGACCGCCTGCGTTCCGCCGGTGCGGAACACATTCGTGTATACGGGGGCGGCGGCGGGACCATCGTCCCCGAGGAGATGGAGGTGCTCCACTCGTACGGCGTGGCGCGCATCTTCAGCCCCGAGGATGGTCAGCGCCTCGGGCTCCGGGGGATGGTCCGGGTCATCGTGGATGAGTGCGGCGAGCGGCGACCCGTGGATCCACAGCGAGAGCTCGAGCGTCTCGCGGTCACCGAGCCGCTCGCCGTTGCACGTCTCGTGAGCTGGACCGAGTCGTTCTCCGACCGAGGGAGCGACGAGCTCCGTGAGCTGCGGGCTGAGATCGAGAGGCGTCGAAGGGGACCACGCGCCCCCGTCGTGGGATTCACGGGGCCCGGCGGAGCCGGGAAGTCGAGCCTGATCGACGAGCTCCTGCGCCGGTACCGGGAGGAATTTCCGGATCGGTCGGTTGGAATCCTGACGGTCGATCCGACCCGCCGGCGCTCCGGTGGGGCGCTGCTCGGGGACCGGATCCGCATGAACGCCATCGACCCGCCGCGCGTCTTCGTCCGTTCGCTCGCTACACGGCGCGCCCACCTGGCGCTCTCCCAGGCGGTCTCCGACGCCGTCCTCGTCCTGCAGGGGGCCGGTTTCGACTGGATCCTGGTCGAGACGGCTGGAATCGGGCAGGCGGACTCGGAGGTCGTGGACCTCGCCGACCTCTCCGTCTACGTGATGACCCCGGAATACGGCGCTCCCTCGCAGCTCGAGAAAATCGACATGCTCGAGCTTTCGGACACCGTCGTCCTGAACAAGTTCGAGCGACGCGGGGGCGCCGATGCCCTACGCGACATCCGGAAGCAGTGGCGGCGCAACCACCCGACCGATGAGCGTGCCGAGGACCGGCTGCCGATCTTCCCCACGGTTGCGAGCCGCTGGGACGACCCCGGCACCGACTCCCTCTTCGAGGCCCTGACCGCGCAGCTTGCGGAGGCCGGATTCGAGGGGATGCCGCGGCGCGTGCACGAGACGCGATCGGTGCCCACCGCCGCGCCCCTGATCGCGGCCCGACGTGTCGGGTACCTGGCGGAGATCGCCGAGGCCGTGCGGGACTACCGGCAGCGCGTCGAGACCGATTCGGAACGGGCGCGAGACGCCTGGACGCTGGCCCGGGCACTCGAGACGCTCGGAGACCCGTCTTCTCCGGGCCCCGAGGCCCACCCCTCGCAAGAGCCGGGGGAGGGGACGTCCCCGCCCGAGGTCGCGGCACTGCGTCGGCGCTACCACGAGGCGCTCCAGGCCGTTGACCCGACGACACGGCGGGCGCTGGCCGCCTGGCCCCGCACGCGCGCCCGCTACCTCGAGGAGACCCAGACCTACCGGGTCCGGGAACGCGAGATCACCGTGGAGAACCGTGTTCGAACCCTCTCCGGCCTCCGCCTCCCGAAGGTGGCTCTCCCCCGGACCGAGGACTGGGGCGAGCTCGCGCGGTTTTTCGGACTCGAGAACCTCCCCGGCTTGTTTCCGTTCACGGCGGGTGTGTTCCCGTTCCGGCGGCAGGAGGAGGACCCGACCCGCATGTTTGCCGGGGAGGGGGGGCCGGAACGGACCAACCAGCGGTTCCACCTCCTCGCGCGCGGGCAGCCCGCCGTCCGGCTCTCGACCGCGTTCGACAGCGTGACGCTGTACGGCCGCGACCCCGACGAGCGTCCCGATATCTACGGCAAGGTCGGGACGTCGGGAGTCTCCATCTGCACCGTGGACGACGCGAAGAAGCTCTACTCCGGCTTCGATCTGCTCGACCCACGGACCTCGGTCTCCATGACGATCAACGGGCCGGCGCCCATCGTTTTGGCCTTCTTCTTCAACGCGGCGATCGACCAGGCCGTCGAGAAGCACCTCCGGGAAACGGGCGAGCTCGAGCGGGTGTGCGAAGAGCTCCGCGCCCGGGCTCTGCCCGTCGCCGGGGGGGGGGCTTCCCGAAGGGCACGGCGGGCTCGGGCTCGCGCTGCTCGGGGTCGCGGGGGAGGCCGTGGGCGCTCCCGCCCCGGCCG
>DAOUZG010000122.1 GCA_030665705.1 Deltaproteobacteria bacterium
GCGAAGACCTCGAGTCGTTTGAACTATCGGATCCGCGCTTCACACCCTTGATCAAACCAATCCGCGAGCGACGCTGCGGGCCCTTTAGGACGCGAGCGATCAAGCTCGCCGGGGGCGGCCCGCAACGGACAGCTGGATCTCGGACCTAACCTCCGAGGGGCTTGAGACGGGACTCGAGGCCCCCTTCGGAGTCGAGAAGGGAGTCTCGGTCGGCGGCCCCGAGTTCGAGGAAGCAAGGGGTGATCGCGTCTAGGAACGCAGGTTCGAGAACTCGATCTCGACGTCCTGTCTTTCCTGCTCGGTGGCCCGGAAGTACACCTTGTCCCGGTAGGAGAGGAAGCGTGCGATGAAGAGGTCGGGGATCTGCTCGATTCGGACGTTGTACCGGTTCACGGCATGGTTGTAGAACTCTCTCCGGTCCGCGATCTGATCCGCCAGCGTGGAGACCCGCTCCTGGAGGTGGCGGAAGCTGGAGTCGGCCTTGAGTTCCGGGTAGGATTCGGCCAACGCAAAGAGCCTCGCGAGCGCTCCCTGGAGCTTGGCGTCGGCATTGGCCAGGGCCTCAACACCCCCGCCGTGAGCAAAGGCGTTGCGAGCCTCGATGACGCTCTGGAGGGTTTGCTTCTCGTGTGCCATGTAGCCCTCGACGGTCTTGACGAGCTTCGGGATCTCGTCATAACGCTGCTTGAGCAGCACGTCGATGTTGCTCCACGCGCGGTCGGTGCTCTTGTTGAGATCCACCAACCCGTTGTACAGGGTCACCAGGTACGCGATCGTTCCGACGACCAAGATGCCGAGTACCAGCAAGAAGATCAAACCTGCGTGCATTGTCCTTCTCTCCTACGACAACCACCCGAACCAGCTGACCAGGTAGGCGGTGCCCGCCACGAAGGCGCCTCCGCCCCCGAACACGTAGCCGAACGTCTCCCACCGAAGGCGCCGGACCAGTTCGTGCTCGCTCCGGTCCGAGACCAAGAACAGGTCCCGGGGGCCGCCCTTTGCGATCACCACCCGGTCCGAGGCGCTCTCGGAGTGCGCCTGCGTGACCGCGTCCTGTCGCGCCTGCTCCCACTCCAGATCATCCACCCGCCCGTCGCGGTTGGTGTCGAGAGCATCGATCGCCTCAGGGTCCTCCTTTACGTCACGGAGGATTTCGTTGGCTCGATCCCTCTGTCGCCGACGCAGGTCAGGTCGCTCCTGGGCGAGTCCGTGCACGTAGAACGGTTGACCGACCTCGATGTGCCGCTCCGTGAACCGCAGGCGCTTAAAGGCACCGAACCACCCCAGACCGATGTTGCGCTCCCTCAGGTATGTCTCGACCAGGAGCGGCAGGCTCCCCCCGGAGTATTTCTCGCGGTAGTCGGTGGGGAGATGGGTCTCGGCGCCATCGGGCAGGATGAGGACGCGCCCCGTCTCGTCCTCGAGGTGGAAGGGCTCGTCCGCAGAGCTCGCCTTGTGGCGCGTCACCCAGCGGGAGTGCCGGCCGCTTCGACGGTACTCCTCAACGGTGACCTTCCAGAAGGCCACGGGCTTCCCCGTGAACGGTCCCGTGAGGGGCTCCTCGAGGCTCGCGACGCCGTGCAGCTCGACAAGCCCCATCGGCATCGATCGGACCGCACTCGTCGGTGTGTTCTCAATGCGGCGGAGTGTGCCGAGTTTCCTGAAGCCGAGGACGAATGCGACCAATCCCCCGATGCTCAAGACGGCGTTCAGGACCAGGGCGTCGCTCATGATGCGCGCTCCTCACCCGCGTTTGCGAGGGTCGTATCGGCGAGGCGAGACGCTGGCCTGAACGGGCGCTGCGAAGCGGCCCGGGGGCGCCCGTCTCGCCGGCGCGCTCGGGGGCTGCGGCCATCGGCACGCGCTCTAGGGGGAGCGCTCGCCGTCTTGCTGGCTCTCGGGGCGAGCGCCTGCGCGTCTGCCGGGAGGAGCGCCGGCGACGGGGATCTTGCGTACCCGTTCGCGGGACTCTCGAGTGTTCGCGGGACGGACGCCGCGGCGGAGGCGCGATCCGCCTACCCGGTCGTCTTCCAGGTCGTGGACGATCCGGCGCAGACCGAGGAAGTGGACGCCCGACCGCTTCGGCGCGATCTCTCGCACGTGCCCGTGGATGGGCGCAGCTACCGGGCGCTGCGCGCCATCGCGGTCGCCTTCTTCGAGCTTCACGCGCGCGCGGAGCGGAGGCGCGGGGAGGGGCTCTACTTCGTCTACAGCTTTCAGGCGACGAAGGTGATTGCCATCCCGTGGAGGCTCTACGGGGAGATCCCGGATGTGGGGCTCCGGTCGGTAATCCTGGACTTCTACGAGGACGTCATGTTCGGCGCCAAGCCGGGCCTGGGTCCGGTCCGGGGACGCTACACGCGGATGGTGGCGGACCTCGCGCGAAAGGAGTCCGATGCAGCCCTTCTCGCGCGGATCGAGGAGCTCGTGGATCGCGCCCGGGCCCTAACCCCGGAGCCCGTGCGCTAACCGGGTCAGCGGTTCCAGTTCGAGGGGGTTCCCACTGCGGCCGTTGGCTATGCTCTTCTCGTGCGCCGATCACTCGCGCTCGTCGTCTTGGGGCTTCTGCTACTCGCGCTCGGTCCGGTCGATGAGGCCGCGGCCGAAACGCCCACCGAGAAGGCGCGCGCCGCCTATGCGCTCTCCCGCGAGCTCATGAGCCCGTACTGTCCCGGGCGAACGCTCGCGGACTGTCCGAGTCCCGACGCCGGAGCGCTGAGGGAGGAGATCCGGGACCGGATCGGGGCGGGCGTTCCGCCCGAGGTCATCCGAGCGGATCTCGAGCGGCGGTTCGGGAGCGCTGTGCGGGGGACTCCCGCGAGCGCCCTCGGCTGGACTCTGCCCGCGCTGGCTCTCGCCTTTGGTGCCCTGGGTCTCGGGGTGGCACTTGCGAAGCTCTCGCGACGAAGCGCCGAGGCTCCTGCGGACGACGAGCCACTTCCACCGGACCTGGAGCGGGAGATCGAGGAAGAGCTCCGGGAGATCGATCCTTAGAGGGCTCGTTACTCGCGGCCGGGGAGAGCCTGCATCATCGCTGCAGCCAGGCGTCCCGCCTCGCGCTTGGAGCGGATCCACCTCGCCGCCGTCCGCGTGCGCCCGTCCCCACGTACGACCTTGATGTCGTAAAAGGGTGTGGCGTTCGTCTGAAGACCGATCACGGGCTTGATCTCCGCGACCTCCCCACCGGGGATTCTGCGCGTCCGACCCAGCCCGAGAGTGCGGCTGCGGATCTCGATCCCCCCGGGCCCGACCCGCACGCGTGCGCTCCCGAACCAGAGCGACATCACACCGGCGAGCAGGAGAAGATCGAACAGTCCGAACACGGCGGTGAGTACGATCGGGACCTCGAAGTGGACCATCGCTGCCACGCTTCCGGTCCAGACCGTCGCAAAGGCGGTGATCCCTGCCGCGACCCCGGGATTGCGCGCCGGCGGAAAGAGGAACTCCCTCTCTCCGGGGACCCGAACGGCGACGCGGATCCGGGACCCCTCTGCCAGCGGAGCGCCCGCAGGATCGAGCGAGTCGGCCGCAATCGCCTCGTTCGTCGGAAGGTCCGAGACCTCCGGATTGCTCTCCACCGTCTTGAAGACCGGGACCTCGAACCGGGTCTTCAGGTTCACCCCCGGAACGTCTGCATGCACCTCGAGACGCCAGAGGATCTGATCCGATGAGGGCGTGGGGCTGCTCGGATCGCAGTCGTATGGAATGGTGAACGCGACGGGGACGGTCGTCCCTCGGGGTCCGTAGCCGGATGCCTCAGTCGGGACCTGCTGCTCCTCCTGCCAGCGGATGAACTCGCTCGTCGAGTTGTTCTTGCCACCCCTGCGAACGCGATGGACGCAGACGAGCTTGAGGTCGAAGCCGTTGCGGGGCTGGAGCCGGGTGCCGATGTGGAGGGTGCCCCGAAGTTCGCCGCCGGCCACGCCGGGCACCGACGCCATCTCGAGTTCCGCCGTGCCGAACCTGCGCCACTGGAGAGTCGACCAGACGGCCCATCCGAGGAGGCCGACACCGACGATGGGGAAGAGCAGCATGAATAGGGCGTCGTGGTCCCCCCGGTTGAGAACCTGGGGAAGGTTGCTCGAGATCACGGGTGTCGAGACCGCGTTCCAGAACAGCCCAAACCCCCACGCGAAGAGCATCATCCGCTTGCTCGAACTGCGGATCCGGCCGGTCGCCCAGTCTTTCTGCCACATCCACGGCTGGTCGGGGTACCGAGCTCTGGCATGGCGCCGCCACCGAAAGCTCCCCATTGGTGCAGGGGGTCCAGTGTTGTAGGGATTTTCCATCATTACTCAGAGCTTATCGGACCGCTTCCAGTCACGATTAACGAGCGAGCGATAACCCGGAAACCGCAAGCGCCGCCAAGTCCGTCCGGGCTAACGGCGAGCAGGGCTCGCCTTCCCGGACGGCGCCCGACTCCGTGGGCGCCTTAGTGGCGCGCGCAGCGAGGCGGAGCCTCGCGAAGCCGGGCAGGCGAGCTCGCCTCGCCGATAACCCGGAGAGACCTGAGTTGCGGCCCCTCCCCCGCGCCTGTCGGTTGCGCTTGCGGTGAGAGGGTCGGCTCGCCGATCGAGCTACGCGGGCTCATTCAGGCCGACACAAGGGGTCGGACACCGACGACGCCGCTCTGCGGCCGTCTCGGGCCGGTGGTCCCTTTAACCTCTCCCAATGGGTGGTCGCTCCCGGCTGCCTGGTGGGAGGGGCCGCGCCCCGAGAATCGGTCGGAGAGGGCCGGATCTCAACCCCGGACTCCGCAAGCCGGCAGGCTACCCTCCTCGGAACCATCACCGACCGGCAAGGGGGGGACGCATGTTCATCGCAATGAACCGGTTCAGGATCGCTTGCGGGCGTGAGAGCGACTTCGAGCGGACCTGGCGGGAGAGGGAGTCCTATCTCGACGAGGTTCCCGGATTTCGGGATTTCCGTTTGCTCCGCGGACGAGTCGAGACCCGGGCGCAAAGCCCGAGGTCAAGAGGCCCTCTCAGCGGAAGTCGCTCAGGGGGTAGCGCTCAGCTGTTCGGATCAGGGCGATAAGCATATTCGTCGTCGGCACGAGCTCCTCTTTCGCGACGGCTTCGAGCGTGTCCTCCGGAAAGGTCAGATACGGCTCTGCCGAAATGAGCCCCACCGAAGGGATGCCTGCTTCGAAGAACTCGCCAGAGATGCCCCTTGCCTTCCCCGTCACCACTTGAATCACCCGCTGCGGGACGACCATGCTGCGCCGGTAGTCCGTGCTCAGGACCGCCACCTTGGCGATGTCCGGGATGGCGCCGTTCCAGCTGGTCAGCAGCGCCCGCAAGCTCGGAACGTCCGAGACCGCGAACGACAGGTCCTTCTGCGGTCGGAGCCGCCTCCCGATATGCTCGGCGGAGATCACGAGGGCGGTCTTCTTCAGGATGCCGTCCAGGTGTCGGTTCACGAACTGACGCTCTCCGACCCGGCCCACGGTGTGGGCGTCCACCGCCAGGAAGATGATGCCGCGCTCGAAGGGCAGCCGATCGCGCACGCTCGAGAAATGACTGGCCAGTGCCAGGACGATCGATACGCCGGAAGCATCTTGTACCGCTCCGGAAAACGGCGAGTCGTAGTGCCCCATGACGACGTAGTACTCGTCCGTTCGTCCAGGCAGCTCCGCCCAAAGGTTGTAGGCCATTCCCCCATCGATCTGCGAGCGCATGCGGAGGGTCCCCGTTACACCACCCTGCTTCGCCAGGGCCCGCACGTGCTCGACGAGGCTCCTGCGAATCCAGACCCCTGGGATGCTCTTGCTGAGTCCGTGGTTCATCTGGGGAAAGAACGCGTCTGACTCCCACTGCATCTGCCCCAGCAGCCCGACCATTCCGACGGCGCCACGTTCGTTGACCTTCTCGTAGATCAACCGTTCGAAGTCGGAATCCTGCATCAGGATGCGCGGCTCGTCTGCGAGTGTGTCGTCGGGGTCGTAGACGAAGAAGGCCCTCTGCAGGACGGGTCGCAGAGCCGGTTCCCCGGGCTGCTCGAAGACGGCGATCCTGCCCGTCAGGTCGATTTCCTCGATCTGCTCGCCATCGCCGACGTAGACCAGTTCACCACGGACGCCCGACTCGCCG
>DAOUZG010000156.1 GCA_030665705.1 Deltaproteobacteria bacterium
TTTGGGGGTTTGGTGGGGGGGTGCGCCCCCCCCAAACCCGCATATCACTTTACGAGCCGAGCCGCAGCGGAGCCGACCGCTGCGCGCGGCTAGAGTGCTGACCCAAAGTCGCAAACCTCGGTCGATAAACGACAAAAAGACTCGTTGACGTAGACCGCGTCTTTGCCATACTCGGGCCGCGCCGGTCGGGAAGCGGCGCTTATCGCTCCCGGAGGCGACTGGCCCAGCCTGAGAGGGCCTGACTTTTTTGCTCGCTGGACGACGATCCTGATGGCAACACAGAAAGAGGTCACCTTGCGGCGCGGGGTCTTGCGTACGTTCTGGTTCCTGGGCGCGGTTGCTTTGACCGGTTGGGCGGCAGAGGCACGGGCAGCGGACGCGCTGAACCTCTTTCCGGATCCGCTCGCGGTCGCGATCAACGTCGTCGTCTTCCTCCTTCTCATCTACCCGACGAGCCGCTTTCTCCTTCGACCTCTGGTGCGGACGCTCGAAGAGCGGGAGCGCCGGACCGAGGGGGCTCTGAGGAGCATGGACGCTCTGCTCGGAGAGACGGCGCAGCTTCGACAGACGCTGGAGGCGCGGCTCGACGAGGCACGGGAGCGGGCGCAGGCCCAGAGAGCCGCCGTGTTGCAGGAGGGCGAGGAGGAGCAGCGGCGGGAGCTCACGGACGCGAGGGAGCACGCGGCGCGCAAGCTCGAGGAGGCGCGCGCCGAGATGGCGGCGGAGCTGGACGCCGCCCGGCAGACGCTCCGCGCCGAGGCTGAGAGTCTTTCGCGCGAGCTTGCCTCAAAGGTGCTCGGGAGGTCGCTGTGAGGATCTTCTCCCTTCTCGTAAGCCTGCTGGCACCGGCGACGGTCTTTGCGGCGGAGGGGCACGGTGCGGAGCATGGCCCGGCCTGGGGGGTCTTGATCGCCGCCATCTTCAACGCGGTCGTGCTGGTCGCGATCCTCGTCCGGGCCACCGGGCGACCGGTTCGCAACTTTTTGATTCAGAGAAGCCGGGCGGTCGCGCGCGCGATCGAAGAGGCAAACCAGCGCCTGCGCGAGGCGGAGCGCGAGGTCGAGCAGTGGAAGGAGCGTCTTTCTAACGTCGCCGCGGAAGCCGCGGAGATCGTACGAGCAGCTGGCGAGCTCGCGGAGTTCGAGCGGCAGCGCCGCCTCGAGCGGGCGCAGGCGACCGCGAATCGGATCCGACAGGACGCGGATACGCTGGCGGAGCAAGAGGTCGAACAGGCTCGGGAGACCCTCCGTGAGGAGGTCGCCGAGCTCGCCGCCTCCGGGGCCAGCGCGCTCGTCCGCGAGCTGCTTCGGGCCGAGGATGATCGGCGTCTCATCGCGGAATACGCCGACCGGATCGGAGAGGCGGCATGACGCGTGGCGGGCGGATCGCGCGACGCTACGCGCGCGCCTTGTTCTCCGTGGGGCGGGAAGCGGGGGAGGTTCGTCGTCTCCTCGAGGAGCTGGACGTACTGACTGAGGAGATCCTGGAGAGCGACGAGCTCAGGCGCGTTCTCTTTGCTCCCATCCACCCTCGTGCAGAGCGAAAGGGCGTGCTCTCGAGCATCGGGGAACGGCTGGGCCTCTCACCGGAGCTGCGTGCCTTCGTGGCGTTGCTCGTGGACGAGAACCGAACGACGCTCCTGCCGGCGATCCGAGACGCCCTTCAGGTGCTCGTCGATCGGATGGAGGGGCGAGTCGTTGCCGAGGTCACGAGCGCTCGCCCGCGCGAGGCGGCGGAGGTCGAACGGCTGACCGAGGCGCTCTCGCGGCGCGTGGGGGCACGGGTCACGGTATCTCTCAAGGTGGACGCAGAGACGCTGGGGGGGGTCGTAGCGCGGGTGGGGGATCTCCTGCTCGACGGAAGTGTGCGAACGCAGTTGGCCTCCCTGGCCGGAAGCCTGCGACGGGGGTCCGAATGAAGCTAAAGGCGGCGGAGATCAGCGACATCATCCGGCAGCAGATCCGCGAGTACGAGCGCGAGATCGATGTGGCCGAGACCGGAACGGTGCTGTCGGTCGGCGACGGGATTGCCCGGGTCTACGGACTGGAGCGCGTGATGGCCGGCGAGCTCGTGGAGTTCCCCGGCGAGATCGAGGGGCTCGTGTTGAACCTCGAAGAGGACAACGTGGGTGTCGCGATCATGGGGGAGGACCGCCACATTCGCGAGGGGGACGTCGTCCGTCGTACGGGTCGGATCATCGAGGTCCCCGTCGGCGAGGCGCTCCTCGGACGCGTGGTAGACGCGCTCGGAAGCCCGATCGACGGGAAGGGGGAGATTGCTGCGACGGAGCACCGGCGCGTCGACGTGAAGGCCCCCGGCATCGTCAAGCGCCAGCCTGTGAAGGAGCCGGTGCAGACCGGGATCAAGTGTATCGACGCCATGACGCCGATCGGACGCGGACAGCGTGAGCTGATCATCGGAGATCGGCAGACCGGGAAGACGGCCATCGCCGTGGATACGATTATCAACCAGCGCGACACGGACGTTTTTTGCATCTACGTGGCGATCGGCCAAAAGCAGTCCACGGTCGCACGCGTCGTGGATCGGTTCCGAGAGGCGGGGGCGATGGATTACACGACCATTGTCTCGGCCTGCGCCGCCGAGCCGGCTCCGCTTCAGTACATCGCCCCCTACTCCGGCTGTGCGATGGGGGAGTGGTTCCGAGACAACGGAAAGCACGCGCTGATCATCTACGACGACCTGTCCAAGCAGGCGGCCTCGTACCGGCAGCTCGCCCTCCTGCTGCGCCGTCCGCCCGGACGGCAGGCCTACCCCGGCGACATCTTCTACCTGCACTCCCGTCTGCTCGAGCGGGCAGCGAAGATGAGTGAGGAAGAGGGGGGCGGAAGCCTCACGGCGCTTCCGATCATCGAGACGCAGGCGGGGGATGTCTCCGACTACATCCCGACCAACGTCATCTCGATCACCGACGGGCAGATCTACCTCGAGGCGGATCTCTTCAACGCCGGACAGCGTCCGGCGATGAACGCGGGGATCTCCGTATCGAGGGTGGGTGGGAACGCGCAGGTGAAGGCCATGAAGGCCGTCGCCGGGATGCTTCGCGTGACGCTCGCGCAGTACCGTGAGGTCGAGGCCTTCTCGCAGTTCGGGAGCGACCTCGACAAAGCGACCCAGGAGCAGCTCGCCAACGGCGAGCGTCTGACGATGATCCTGCGCCAGCCCCAGTACGAGCCGATCCCGGTAGAGAAGCAGATCTTGCAGATTTATGCGGCCACCCCGCCGAAGGGTCGCACCTCCTGGATCCGGAACATCCACGTGGAGGAGGTTCCGCGGTACGCAGAGGAGATGGCGACACATTTCGAGACGAAGCACCCCCAGATCCTGGAGGAGCTCCGCCGCACCGGGGAGCTCTCCGACGAGCTCAAGAGCGAACTCGAAGCCGCCCTCGACGCTTATGCCGATGTCTTCCAGCCGAGCCGGGCGAGCGCATAGGCGGACGGATTCGTGGGAAACGATCTTCGCGACATACGCAAACGGATCCGGTCGATCGATAAGACGCAGAAGATCACCCGAGCCATGAAGATGGTGTCCGCTGCGAAGTTCAACCGTGCAACCAACGCGGTCGTGGCCGCACGGCCCTATGCCGCGAAGATCCAGGAGGTGATCGCCGCAGTGTCGAGCGGCCTCGATCCCGAGGTCCATCCGCTTCTCGTCACGCGTGAACCCGTTCGACGTCTGGAGGTCGTGGTCTTCACGAGCGACCGAGGACTGTGCGGCTCGTTCAACGCCAACATCATCAAGCGCGCGGAGGCGCTGATCGCCCGCCGCCGGCCCGAGCTCGAGGCCGTCACGGTGGTGGCTGTCGGGAAACGGGGTCTCGACCACTTCCGTCGGAACGTCAGCGGCGAAGTTGGCCGCTCGTGGACGGGGATCGCTCGCGTCACGCAGGACGACGCGCGCGAGATCGCCGAGTACTTGATGGAGCGATACCGGGAGGGCAAGAGCGACGAGGTCCTCCTGGTGTACAGTCGGTTTGTCTCTGCGCTTTCGCAGGAGCCCGTCGACCAGCTGCTCCTGCCTGTGCGTCCGGCGGTCGCGACGAGCCCGGTCCGCTACGAGATGGAGCCTGGGCCCGAGCCGCTTCTCGGGCTCCTGATCCCGAGGGCCGTAGAGTTTGCGGTCTTCCGCGCGCTGCTCGAGAGCCAGGCGGGTGAGCACGGAGCGCGGATGACGGCGATGGATAACGCCACGAAGAACACGGAAGAGCTGATCCGTACGTTCACCCTCGACTACAACAAAGCGCGGCAGGCCGCGATTACCGCCGAGCTGGTCGAGGTCGTCAGCGGTGCGGAGGCGCTCTAGCCAGCGAGGGAGGTCCCGGGATGCCCGGAAAGGTGCTGCAGGTGATGGGTCCGGTGGTGGATGTGGAGTTCCCTCCGGGGGAGCTTCCCGAGATCTATACCGCGCTCACTCTCAACAACCCGGCCATCGGTGACGAGCCCGACAACCTGACGCTCGAGGTAGCTCAGCACCTGGGTGAGCACACCGTGCGGTGTATCGCGATGGATAGCTCGGAAGGGCTCGTGCGTGATATGCCCGTGAGCAGTACCGGGAGTCCCATCCGGGTTCCGGTTGGGCCGGCGACGCTCGGTCGGATCATGAACGTGGTGGGGCAGCCGATCGACGAGATGGGACCCCTCGAGTCGCCCCACGAGGCGCCGATCCACAGGGCTCCCCCCAGCTTCGTCGCGCAGTCAACGACCATCAGCCAGTTCGAGACGGGGCTCAAGGTCATCGATCTCCTCGCACCCTATCTGCTGGGCGGGAAGATCGGGATGTTCGGTGGTGCGGGGCTCGGAAAGACGGTCCTCATCCAGGAGCTCATCCACAACATCGCGACCAAGCACTCGGGATACTCGGTCTTCGCGGGCGTCGGAGAACGCACGCGCGAGGGGAACGACCTGTGGCTCGAGATGAAGGAATCGGGCGTCATCAAGCAGACTGCCCTGGTCTTCGGTCAGATGAACGAGCCGCCGGGAGCTCGAGCCCGCGTGGGTCTCACGGCGCTGTCGGTGGCGGAGTACTTCCGGGACGAGGAAGGGCGCGACGTACTGCTGTTCATCGACAACATCTTCCGCTTCACCCAGGCGGGATCGGAGGTGTCGGCGCTGCTGGGGCGCATTCCGAGCGCGGTCGGCTACCAGCCGACCCTCTCCACCGACATGGGTGAGCTTCAGGAGCGGATCACCTCCACCCAGAAGGGATCGGTAACGTCGGGCCAGGCGATCTACGGTCCGGCCGACGACCGGACCGATCCG
>DAOUZG010000241.1 GCA_030665705.1 Deltaproteobacteria bacterium
ACGCCGTCGTCCTGCCCCGTGTGACGCAGTACGGCGTGGACCCCCGCCTCGAGGTCGTCCGGAGGGTCGGGGAGCCCGAGGAGCCGACAGCCCCGGCCGAGGCGCTCGAGATGAAGCTCGAGGAGCGGCACGCGGCGGCCGGTCACCCGCATCGTCTCGAACAGTCCCACCCCGTGGAGGACGCCGCGGCTCAGCGCGGAGACCCGCGGGTCCTCTTTGCACACGAGACGCCCGTCGAGCCAGATCCCGCCGGGTGTTCCCTGCTGTGCGGGCGTTGGGTTCCTCATGGCGGGCTCGGCCACAGCGACCCGAACGCCGCCGCCTTGTGCCGTGTCTCTTCCAGCTCGGCTTCGGGGTCCGAGTCTGCGACGATCCCCCCGCCGACGTGAAGCGAGAACCGCGATCCCGTCGCGATCCCCGTGCGGATGGCGATCGAGAGATCGAGTTCCCCGCGTGCGTCGAGGTAGCCGATGGCGCCCGTGTAGACCCCGCGTCGCGACGGCTCGAGGGTTTCGATGATCTCCATGGCCCGGATCTTGGGCGCTCCCGTGATCGAGCCCCCCGGGAAGGTCGCCCGCACGAGCCCGAGTAGATCATCCGGGTCCCGCAGCACTCCTTGCACGGATGACGCCATATGGTGTACATTCGGAAAGCTTCGCAGTGCTGCCAGGCGAACGACGCGAACGCTGCCGGTCCGGCAGACCCGGCCGAGATCGTTGCGTTCGAGATCGACGATCATCACGTGCTCGGCGCGGTCCTTGGCGGACGAGAGCAGCTCCTTCGCGAGCCAGCGGTCCTCCTCGGGAGTTCGCCCGCGCGGCCGCGTGCCCTTGATGGGGCAGGTTTCCACCCCCCCGCCGACGACGCGGAGGAAACGCTCGGGGGAGTTCGAGACGACGACGTGGTCCCCGGCATCGAGATAGGCGCAAAACGGGGCGGGCGCGCGCCGGACGAGCTCGGAGTAGACGAGGGGGAGCGCCTCGGCGGATACCCCGTCCGCGTCGAGTCGTCTCGAGAGGTTCACCTGATAGACGTCGCCGGCGCGGATCCACGCGCGAACGGCTTCCACCGAACGGCGGTAGTCGGCGTCGGCGGTGTGAGCCCGGGGAACGGGGAGCGTCGGGGTCCCCCGAGCCTCGGGAACGGCCGAGGCCCAGCGGACGCGCTCCTCGAGGCGTTGCACGGCCTTCGCGCTGCTTCCAACCACCCGCCCGACTCCGGTCTCCGCGTTGTAAAGGTAGAGTGCCCGGTGCCCCGCGAGGCAGACTTCGGGAACGGACGGGAATCCGCGTGCCGCAAGCTCGGGGATCCGCTCGAACGCCCGCCCGAGGTCGTAGGCCAGATGTCCGATCAGCACCTGGGCCAGGGGTCGGCGGTCTTGAGCCGGCTCGAGCCAGCGGAGGGCATCCCTGAGAGCCTCGAGCCCGCCCCGGAACTCCACCTCCGGATCAGCCGTTAGTAGCGAGACGGAGGGACCTGCGCGCCCGGGCGGACTTCCCCAGCCTTCCGGGGCGGCTGCGTCGAGCGCCCGGACACCCGCTTCACGCGGGAGGGGCTGGAGGAGCCGGTGAGGCGGCAGTCCCTCGGGAAGCTCGCGGCTGAGGAGCTTCGGCACGGCGGCCCATCGTAGCGAACCCCGAGAGGGCGTCGTGTCAGCCGGCGCGCGCTAGTTAAGTGGGGGCATGTCTCGAGTGAGAGGCGAGGACAACGTCCAGCGGGGACGGCGCGTTCGGATCGAAGGGGTTCGAGCGGTCCTCGAGGCAATCCGAGCGGGGCGGCGTGAGGTTCGCACCGTGATACTGGCCGAGGGACCCGGCAGCAGTGGGACCCGGGAGCTCGAGGCGCTTGCGCGAACGAGGGGGATTCCGGTCTGCGGCGGCCGGCTAAGCGGCCTTCGGGCTGCGGCGGAGGCCGATCCCTTTCCCGAAGAGCCTTTTGAGGCGCTCCTCGTGGACGAGCGCCCCCGGTTTCTGGTGGCACTGGATCGGGTCACGGACGTCGGGAACCTGGGATCGATCGCCCGGAGCGCAGAGTGTGCGGGGGCCACCGGTCTCGTCCTGGAGCACCGCCGCGCTCCCCCGGTGGAGCCGGGGGCGCTTCGCGTGAGTGCCGGGGCGCTGGAGTACCTTCGTGTGGGACGGACCCCCCGTCTTAAGAGCGCGCTGGAACTGGCGTCTCGCGAGGGGATCCGCGTGTTGGCTGCCGAGCCCGGGGGGGCTCCCATCGATCGGGTTGGGTCGGATCTGCTGGAGGATGAGCTCATCGTTGTTTTTGGCAGCGAAGACAGGGGGATTCGAGGGCCCGTGCGGGAGCTGGCCGAATGCCGGGTCGGGATCCCCCTCGAAGGTCGGGTCGGCTCGCTCGGGGTTGCCGCTGCGGCAGCCTACCTGCTCCTTCGGATCGCGGAGGTACGCCGGTCCGCCGGGCTGGCATGAGGGCCCTCGATGCCGTAGTTTCCCCGCCGCCGGGAGTGCAACCCGCACAGGGGAGGGGTGGGTGCGGCCCGGCTCTGTGGTGCTGGCACACGGGGAATCTGTAGATATACTTGGCAGTTGCGCTGGCGTAGCTCAATCGGTAGAGCAGCTGACTTGTAATCAGCAGGTTGGCGGGTTCGAATCCCCCCGCCAGCTCCGAGGGTGGTCTGGTTGGCTTCCGGGTCTCGGCGCAGGCCCGGTTATGCTCGAGGGTAAACAAATCTAGTCCGCGGCGAAGTGCTCAACTCGCGGAGACGGGTTCCTGCACCGTGGCGTCGTGTACCCGCTTCGAGGGGGGTAGTGAACACCGAAATCGGGGAGAGGTACCGAAGCGGTCAAACGGGACAGGCTGTAAACCTGTTGGCGCAAGCCTTCGGAGGTTCGAATCCTCCCCTCTCCACCAGTCGAGCGCAACACGCGGAACGATCAAAAGAGGCTTCAGGCGGGAATAGCTCAGTTGGCTAGAGCACGAGCCTTCCAAGCTCGGGGTCGCGGGTTCGAGTCCCGTTTCCCGCTCCAGTGCATCTCGTACATAGCGTGTCGGGGGATTGGATCGCCCACGTAGCTCAGGAGGTTAGAGCGCATCCTTGGTAAGGATGAGGTCGGCGGTTCGACTCCGCCCGTGGGCTCCAGCCACAGGCGGCTGGGACGGAGGATCGGGAAGGAACAGGCATGGCGAAGAAGAAGTTCGAGCGGACGAAGCCGCACGTAAACGTGGGGACGATTGGGCATGTGGACCACGGGAAGACGACGCTGACGGCGGCGATCACGCAGCTTCAGAAGCAGAAGGGGCTGGCGGACTTTGTGTCGTTCGATGAGATCGACAAGGCGCCGGAGGAGCGGGAGCGGGGGATCACGATCGCGACGGCGCACGTGGAGTATTCGACGGAGGCTCGGCACTACGCGCACGTGGACTGT
>DAOUZG010000144.1 GCA_030665705.1 Deltaproteobacteria bacterium
GGCTCTTCACGCTCGCCGTGCTCACGCCCAGAGCCTCCGAAATCTCGCCGTAGCCAAGGTCCTCCTCCACCCGAAGCAGAAGCGCCGCCCGTTGGCGGTCCGGCAGCCGAGCCAGTGCCTCCTCTAGCTGTGCGGCGGTCCTTTTTGCAAGGAGCAACTCGTCCGCGCGGGGCTCGCGGTCCTCGACCCGGGCCGTCGCTGACTCCTCCCAGGGACGCTCGCGTCTGCGGTGCGCCCGCGCGAGCTCGTTCAGAGCGAGGTTGCTCGCGATCCCGAAGACCCACGTGGAGAAGCGCGCTTTGGGCTCGTAGCGCTCGCGTGCCTGGTAGATCCGCACGAAGACCTCCTGGGCAAGCTCCTCCGCGCGGGCGCGCTCCGGCACCATGCGTGCGAGGAAGCTCACCAGTCGGGGCGTGTACCGGCGGAACAGGGTCTCGAACGCCCCCCGGTCGCCCCGCTGGAACCGGAGCATGAGACGGGCGTCCTCATCCACGATCCGCGCAGCCCATGCCCCGCCCGTCCGACTCCTTAAACCGCTGACCTCGGATGCGGTTGCGGGGGGAGTGTAGCCTTGTCCGGGGCTCGCGGGGCCCGCGGAGGCCGCCTGCCGGCTGGCGATCCCCGCTTACGTGAACATCGGCAAGATGACGTTCATGCCGATCACGAACAGGAGCCCGACCGTCGCGAGGCCGAGGAAGGCCATGGTGATGGCCATCATCATCCAGCAGATGGCCGCCCCCGCTGAGTCCTTGAGTCGCATCGGGAGAATCCACTCGAGGATCAGCGAGACCACGATCAGCCCCACCATGACCATCGCGATCCAACCCAAAGCTCTCGGCCCTCCATGCCTGCCGAACGATCCAGCCGCAAAAGTAGATCACATCCTCCGCCGCGGGGTCAAAGGATGCCCTCTTCCTCCAGAAACGTCCGCACGAGAGCGGCAAACCGCTCCGGTTGATCGAGGTTCACGACGTGTCCGGCCCCCTCCACGAGGATCTTCCGCCCGCGGGGGAGCTTTGCTTCCAGCACCTCCCCGGCACGGTGAAAGAACGGATCGTGCTCGCCCACGAGAATCAGCGTGGGAACCCGGATCTTCGCGAGCTGGTCGATGACTCCCGGCACCTTTGCCGCGACGCCCCGCGCGAAGCGGGCAAGGGCCTCCCGGGAGGAGGAGAGAACCCCCTCCCGCGCGGCCTGGGCCTGCTTCGAGTTCGGATCGAGCCCGAGGATCTCCGCACGGGCCCGGCGACCCTCCAGGTAGCTGGCGAGCCCTCGCTCCTCGAGCCGGGTGGCCGCCTTCTCGAGCTGTTCCTCCCAGCGCGCTAGCGCCTCGGGGTTCTTGAATCCGGGGCCGGTGTTCACGAGCACGATCGCCTGAACGCGCTCCGGGTGGCGGAGCGTGTAGACGAGCGACACCAGACCGCCGATCGAGAGCCCGCCCACGACGGCCGGTTCGTGGTCGCACCCGGCTCCGTGGACGGCGCCGAGATCCTCGACGACCCGATCGAACGTGTAGTGCGCAAGCGTTGAGGGGGCTCCGGAGTGGCCGTGCCCGCGGTAATCCCAGGTGACGACCCGAAGATCCCTTCCCAGATCCTCGGCCTGACTCGCCCAGTGTAGGTGTGTCGAGAAGGAGGCAGCAGAGAGCAGCAGCGGGACTCCGTCCCCGGTGGTGCTGTAGAGGATCTCCGTGCCGTCCGGCGCGTGCGCGATGGACACCGGCCTACGAGGCTTCTAGACGCTCGCGGAGCGACCGAGCCATCTCTTCGAGCTGCTGCCTCATCGGTAGCCGGATCGTGAGCTCGGGGACCAGCGCCCGGGTCTGCCCCTCCATCTGGACGACCACCCGGGTCGAGGTGTCCGCCTCGGGTTCGAGACGCACCTCCCCACGGAGCGAACGCCAAACGTTTCCGTCGCAGACCTTCTCGAAGCAGAGCCGCCCCCCCGGTTGGGTCTCGAACACGAACCGGATGTCCCGCGTCTGACCCACTGCGGTGTAAGGCGTGGACGTCTCGCGCCGATTCCCTCGGTGCCAGACGATGCGCGTATCTGGAAAGAGCCCCGTGAAGGTCGCGTCATCGTCAAGAGCCGGCAGAAGGGTTTCCCGGGGGCACGAAACAACAAAGCTTTTCTCGAGTTTCACCGGCCTTTGCCTCCGCGCACAGCATAACAATAACAAGCAGCTGTGATCCCCGTCTCAAAGTAGGGCTGCCAGACGCCGACAGACGGGATATGCGGGTGCCCCCCCACCCCTGGCTCTGGATCCTGCTCGCTCTGCTGGTGTGGGTCCCTTACGCGCGAGCCACTGCACCTCCCGGTCCCGGCGTCATTCCGGACCCCGAGGTCCTGGAGAACCTTCGAGACCACGTCCCGTCCAGCGGGCTTCGCAGCCGCGCCCAGCGCTCGCGCGCTCAGACGGCCGGTGCGGCCCGTGCGGCCGCAGTGGAGGGCGCCGGGCGCGAGGGGCGGATCGAGTTCCCGACCCTCGCCGTCGAGCTTCCATCGCTGCCGGCTCCTTACCCGGCAGCAGATCTCGAGGAGCGACTCTTCGAGGTGAACCCGTCCGGGACCGTCACCGACTACTACCAGGAGGTCTCCGAGGGGCTTCTCGAGGTCGGGGGGCAGGTCTGGGGCTGGGCTGCCGCGCCCAAGTCCCTCTCGTACTACGCGGGCACGAGCTCCGGACTCAACCCGAGCAGTTCCAAACTCGGCGAACTCCTGCGACTCACGCTCGATGCATCCGACGCAAGCGTCGATTTCGGCCGCTTCGATAACGACGGCCCAGACGGGATCCCGAACTCCGGCGACGACGACGGCCTCGTCGATCTCGTGGCCTTTGTCCACTCGGGGCACGGGGCGGAGTGCGGCGTATCCGAGACCATCTGGTCCCACGCGTGGCGCTACAGCGCGTGGCCGACGGGCGGTTGGCGCCCCTACACCACGGACGATCCCGCGGCGGGCGGCGGATTCATCCGGATCGACCCCTACACGATCCAGCCGGCCTGGGCGTGCTCGGGCGGATCGGTCGAGATCGGCGTCTTCTGCCACGAACTGGGGCACGCGTTCGGGCTTCCCGACCTCTACGACACCGACGGCAGCTCCGGTGGGGCCGGGGGCTGGGACCTGATGGCGGCCGGAGGCTACGGCGGGAACCAGAGCCGACCCGACCGCCCGAGTCACCTCTCGGCATGGAGCAAGGTGTGGCTCGGGTTCCGCAGCCCGTACCGCGTGATGCTTCCGGGGGTGTACGCAATCGGTCCGGTCGAGGAAGGGGGAGAGATCCTCCGCATCGACACACCCATTCCGACGGAGTATTTCCTCGTCGAGTACCGGGCACGTGTCGGCTTCGACGATTCCCTCCCGGGTCAGGGACTTCTAGTCTGGCACGTGGATGACGACCAGGTCTCTGCAGGGCTCTACGCGAACGTCGTCAATGCCGACGAGACCCACTACGGGGTCGGACTCGCACAGGCGGACGGGGAGTTCGAGCTGGAGGAGGGTCGAAACCGCGGCGACGGCGGCGATCCCTTCCCGGGCCTGTTCGGGACCATGAATCCCAACTACCAGTTCACCGACGAGACCGTTCCGTCGAGCTCCTGCTTCACAGGCCCGAGTGGGGTCGAGATCGAGCTTGTCAGCATTACCGCTGACGAGGCGCTCGTGCGCGTCACTCCGCCCGAGGGAGACTTCGACGGGGATGGCGTCATGGACGGATCGGACGTCTGTCCCGTCGTGTTCGATCCCGATCAGCTCGACACCGACGGCGACGGCGTCGGAGATGCCTGTCAGTGTGGAGACGTGAACGGTGATGGGATCACGAACCTGAGCGACGCGCTCGCCATTGCGCGCGGCCAGGTGAGCGCCGCCGATCCGAACTTCGCCCACTGCGACGTGAACGCCGATGGGCTCTGCAACATCACCGACGCCCTTGCAATCGCCCGAGGCAAGGTCGGCTCAGCGCCGGAAGCTCAGCTCTGCCCTGCGTACCGCGGGTCTTCCTGGAACTAACCAGCCTCGGAATCTGTTCGCTCGTGAACCCTCGACTCCTCGGCCTCTGCGCGTCTGCGGTAGTAGTCGAAGATGCCCGCCTTGTCGAGGAGCCAGCTCATCAAGCTCGGACTCAGGGCTTCGACCATCATCCAGAGCCGTACCGGACCGGGGTTGACGATGATCTCGCCGATGTCCCTCTGGATGGCGCGCACGACCGCACATGCCACGGCCTCCGGTGTCGAGGTACCGAGGATCCACGGGGCGCGTTCGTCTCTCACGGCGAACATGCCGACCTCCGAGACAAAGCCGGGGCAGACCACGGATACACCCACACCAGTTTCCCGGAGCTCGGCCCGCATGGAGCTCGTCCATGCGATCAGGCCGGCCTTGGTGGCTGCGTACGTCGCAGAGTAGGGCGAACCCTTCTTACCACCGAGGGAGGACATCATGACGACGTGCCCGCGTCGCCGGTCGACCATGCCGTTCAACACCGCGCGGCTGAGCATCAGAGGGGCCAGGAGGTTGGTTCGGATCATCGCATCGACCGCGTCGGGCGGCAGCTTGGTGTAGGGCTGGATCCACTCGATTCCGGCGTTGTTCACCAGGATGTCCACTGGGCCCTGCTCGGCAACGGCCCGTTTGAGTAGCTCGCTCCGGGCGTCGTCGTCGGTGAGGTCGGAGACGATCGGGTTTGCGGCGAGTCCCTCCGCGACCTTCCGCAGCTCTCCAGCCGTTCGGGCGGTCAGGGTCAGTCGGGCTCCTTCGCGCGCCAGCGCCCGAGCGACGTAGGGCCCGAGTCCCCGTGAGCCACCGGTCACCAGCGCATGCATTCCGCTCAGGTCTCTCATTGTTTCGCCTATGCTCTCCGAAGCGGGTATTCGAAGACTCCGCCGCGGTCAGACGTTTAGACCCACGATCTCCCTGGCTCGCGACCGGTATGCGTCCGTGGGAGCCTCGGCGAGAAGCATCATCTTCTGCGCCGAGATGGAGCCCTCGGCGTGGATCGTGCACACCTCGTGCCACCCCGAGAAGTCGCTCGCCACGATGTGCCTGAGCGTGCTGAAGAGCTTCAGCCGCTCGGCAGCATCGAAGGGCTCGGCGCCCCCGAGGTAGCGTTCGAGATAGGGCTTGAGCTCGGGATGCTGCCAGTCTTGATAGGTCGGCTGGGTCACGAGCAACCCGCCTGCAACGTCCTGGATGTCGCGCACGAACTCGTGGAAGTTCGAGGCGAAATGTAGCTTCGCCATGTTGGAGATCAGTGGCTTTGCGACGTAGAGGTTGGACCCGCCGAAGTTTTCGGGCTCCGCGAGCGCGGCCTTCGCGAGGGCCTTGGTCGTCTCGGTGTACCGGATCATGTTGATGAAGCGTTCGCGGATGTGAGAGGCGCGCTGGACTCCGTTCGCCTCGGCCGCCAGCATCGCGATCCCCGTCATGTACTCCAGGATCGGGATCTTGTACGTGACCGCGGTGAACCGGTGGAACGCGCTGAACGCGTAGGCGACGTGCTGAGCCAG
>DAOUZG010000170.1 GCA_030665705.1 Deltaproteobacteria bacterium
ATTGACCCAGAGATCGCCAAGACGCATCGGCGGCTTGCCCCGCCGGCGCGCGGGCGCCGGTCACTGTCGGCTCTGTTTGACGACGTCCTCCAGCATCAGCGCAATCATGCCCCGGATCGATTCCAGCCAGCGGTCGAGCCAAGCCTCGTCCGGGTCCGCGAGGTAATCGAAGACAACACCGTGGAGAGCGGAGGTCATGAGGAGCGCCAGCCCCTCGAAGCGCTCGGCTGGTAGATCGAGCAGCTCGCTCATGCTCTGCCTGATCGACGCGCGGAGTCGCTCGAAGACGCGTGCAATCGAGCGGCGCAGCACCGGATCCTGCTCTCCCCGCTCGGTCAGCAGCGCGTAGATCAGGCGTACCGGAGGCGCCTGCGCGACGACGGTCTTTCGCGTGAGGTCGAGCAACCTCCCGAGGCGCTCGGCTGGATCGGCCAGACCTTCGACCGTCCGCTCGACCCCCTCGATCCACTCCGTCGCCCGGCGCTCGAGCGCCGTGGCGATCAGCTCCTCCTTGTTCCGGAAGTGCCAGTAGAGCGCGCTCTTGACGACCCCCGCCTTAGAGGTGATCGCCTCGACGCTGGTTGCCGCGTACCCGCGAATCGCGACGAGCTCGGTGGCGGCAAGAAGCAGGCGCTCCCGGCTCGCCGAAGCCGGAGCCTCGTTCCCCGTGACTGCCATGTCCTCCACCATGGTACCCGATTCTTCGTCCTGGCGGCCCCCCCAGCCCTCTGGGCGGGCCCGGGCTGCGGAGAGCCTATTTCGGCTCGCAGAGCGCGAAAACGCGTGCCGCGCCCCCGCTTCCGGCCACGTGCTTCAGGACTCCCACAACGAGCGTGCACGATCCCGCTCTGGCCTGGCCGAGCTGATCGAGGTTGGTGGCGTTCTCGACGAACTTCCAGCCGCGTTGGAGGCCCCGCACGTGGCAGTGCCACGGGTTCTCTCCCGAGCTGCTCTCGCCCGAGTCGATCCCGATGTTGTCCATCACGATCCCGTTGATTCGAATCCCCCTCTTGTCCTCGATCTCGATCAGCCGGTTGCAGGCGTCCTTGTTGAAACCGGGAAAGTTCCAGCCGTTGATGTAGGGGCTCTCTTCCAACGACGCACCGGTGAAGAACCGGGACCAGCCGGAATGGACGACGATCCACGCGCCGTTCGAGAGCTCACCCGCGATGGACTCGACATCCGAGCGGGTGACCACGTTTCGCGACGCGTTCGAGAAGTCCGTGACGTCTGTATCGGGGCTCGGCTGGCCGCTATGCCTTGCGAGCTCGGCTCGGACGCGAGAGCTGATATCGAAGAACACCACCGGCCCGACCAGATCTCCGGTGGTCAGCTCGCCCGCCGTCCGACGATCGGGGCTCGGCACCTCGACGGTCCCGGGATCGTTTCGGTAGTGGCCCGGGGCGTCGAGGTGTGTGCCGTGGTGATCGTAGAGAACGATCCGTCCCGCATAGAAGTGCCCCTGGCCGGTCTCGAGCTCGGGGAGCACCTCGAACACCGCCTGGCGTCCGAAAGTCGGAACGGGCTGGCTTTTCATTAACGGCTGGTTCAGATCGGGCTCGATCCCGTCGCGCTCTTTCGGCTCGAAGGTGGGGATAGGGTGCGTCAGATCGATCACGAGCTGATCGTCGGATGTTCCCGCAGCGGCCGGCCCGAGCGAGAGCAGCGCGACGATCACCCCCACGTCACTGAGACGGGGGATCCAACGCAGGCTCAGATCCACTTGAGGATCCCGATGAAGAGGATGAGGCAGATCGCGTCGACCGCGTAGATCGTCGAGACCGTGATGATCTTGCTCCGCATGCTCTTCATGTCGTGCACCCAGTAGGCGACGAGGAAGAAATGGAAATAGCCGAACAGGAAGATCAGCCAGGGGGCCTTGACGTTCCACCAGGCGTAATCCCATGTCAGGGCATTCGCCCTGTTCAGAAAGACCTCCACGATTACGCAGAATGCGGACCCCGCGATTGCGGCAAAGAGCCGATTCGGCAGACCGAGGACTTTTTTCCCTTTATCCGCGGGGAGCATCTTCGAGACAACCACTCCCGCCATCGCGAACATGAAACAGATCTCGATATTCAGCCCGATCAGGATGAGGTAGGCCGTGTCTTCGGGAGCACCCCAGACGGGCGCATACTGGGTGACGTGAAACACGAGCCCGTTCCAGATCTCGTTGAACCAGTCCATCCCCCAGAAAGCCAGCCCGGCCAGTAGCACATTCCAGTTCCGCTTCTCGACCTCGACGGCGTAGACGTAGAGCACCACGATGAGGAGCGGAATGACGTACCACTGGAACTGGCTTCCATCCCGCAGGATGCTCAGAGCTTGCACGGATGATTCTGTCGGCATGATTGACCTCTATGCGCGCGATCCAACCCTCAGAGGACCCCGGACCCTCGACCCTCCCCCGTAGTGTAGACTGCGGAGCGTCAAGCGGGGGAGGGCTGTCATGGTCGAGGTGGGACGGGAGCAGTGGGACGCAGTGGTCGTCGGCTCGGGTCTAGGGGGGCTCGCGTGCGCGGCGTATCTCTGTGCGGCCGGCAAGCGCACGCTGGTTCTCGAGGCGCACTACGTCGCGGGGGGAAACTCCCAGGTCTTCCGGCGTACGCGCGGCGGACGAAGCTACGAGTTCGACGTCGGGGTGCACTACATCGGCGACTGCGGGGCGCAGGGCATGATCCCGACCGTCCTCCGTGGGGTTGGCCTGGCCGAGCGTGTGGTCTTCCGCCCGATGGATCCGGACGGCTATTCGACGCTCCTCTTTCCCGGTCTCACCTTCCGGGTTCCCTCCAGCTGGGATCGGTACCGCGCTCGCCTCCTCGAAACGTTTCCGGACGAGGCGAGTGGATTGGGCCAGGTAGTGGACATCATGCGGAGCGTTGCGCAGGAGGGCGGGCGCTTCCAGAACCGGGAGTTCGAGCCCCAGGACCTGGCCGCCGAGGCGCCGACCTTCATCCAATGGGGTCTTCGCCCGATCACTGAGCTTTTCCAGGAGTACAAGCTCTCCGAGCAGGCCAGTGCCGTGTTGCTCGGTGAGTCGGGGACGTACGCCACCCGGCCCTCCCGGACGCCCGTCGTGATGCAGTCCGGGCTCACCGACCACTACATGCGAGGCTCCTTCTACCCGCAGGGGGGCGGCCAGGTGATCGCGGGGCGACTCGTCGAGGCGATCCGTGCCTACGGGGGTGAGGTCCGGACGCGCGCGCCGGTTGCACGGATACGGGTCGAGAACGGTCGCGTTGCCGGTGTGGTGCTCGGGAAGGGCGGGGAGATCGATGCGCCCGTCGTCGTGTCGAACGCCGATCTCAAACGAACCGTTCGCGACCTGGTGGGCGAGGAGCACTTCTCGCCCGAGACGGCCGAGCGGGTGCGAGCGTTCCGGATGGCCCTGCCGCTCTTCGTCGTCTACCTCGGCCTCGACATCGACCTCGCGGAGCGGGGGGTCCCCAACACGAACTACCACATCTGGGGCGGCTACGACATCGAAGGCGCGTACGCGCAGCTCGATGAGGGCAAGATCCCCGACAACGACTGGGGCTTCGTCACCGTCTCTACACTGAAGGATCCCGTTAGTCCACACCTTGCACCAAAGGGCTGCTCCAACGTACAGGTCATGACCCTGGTTCCCCTCGACTACGGGCTCTGGCACGTGGAGAAGGGCCCGGCCGACGGAGGCCGTTACCACCGCGATCCGGAGTACCGCCGCGAGAAGGCGGCGTTCACCGAGCGGGTGATCGGGATCGCCGACCGCGTGTTCCCCGGGATCCGCGATCACATCGACTGGAAGGAGGCGGCGACTCCCGTCACTCAGGAACGATTTGCACGCTCGACGGGCGGGACCTCCTACGGCATCGAGCTCTCCTGCGACCAGATCGGTCCACTGCGTTTGGGGCCTGAGACCGAGATTCCGGGCCTCTACCTCTGCGGTGCGAGCTCACCGTCGGGGCACGGGATCGGAGGGGTGATGCGTGGTGGCCTGATTACCGCGGGTGCGGTGCTGGAGACCGACCTGCTCAGCCTCGTGCGCTCAGGCGAGGTTTTTGGGGACCGCGAGCAATTGCCGCCGCTCCGCGACGACTGGGACCCCTGGCGCGACAGCCACTAGCGATTCAGCCGGGCCGGTTAAGAAGTTCTCGACGAGCTTCCGCGTCGCACCGACCGGCCGAGCGCCGCCAGGAATAGGACGCTCTTTCCCGCGGCGTGTGGAGAGAAGAACTCCGTCACCTCGTCGTCGAGAAACGTGAGCCCCGTCGCGCCGAACCGCTGCGCGTAGGCCGAGAGGTACATCCGTCCGCCTCGAATCCCGCCCTCGAGCTGAGCCGCACGGTATCCGCGGTTTCCGAACCGCTCGACCACGGTCGGCAGGTCCGTCATCGAGTAGATGTTCACGGCGGCCAGTGCCGGAAGCTCCTGAGAGAGCCCCAGTCGTCCGGCCGTGCCGCGGAACTCTCCTCGTTTCAGCAGTTCGAGCGCTCGCTCCTCCCGGTGGTAGACGTATGCGCCCGGTGCGAGCCCCTCGACGGAGTGCACGATCAGATAGAGATCGAGCAGCGTCGCCCCAGCGGGCTCCAGGAAGTCGGCAGGCACCGGTGCAGTTGCCCCATCCAGGACCGTCGAGAGCTCCGCCAGCGTGAGGACCCGCTCTGGATCGAAGCGTCGCGTTGAGCCGCGCCGCTGGATCACCTGCTGAAGCGAGTCGGTGGGTTGCGCCGGCTCGTCGGGGACGGTCAGGGAGAAGAGCTCTCCTCCCGCGCGGTGTGTCTCCGGGACAGGCGCGCTGCCGCGCCACTGCTTCGCCTCGTCGGCCGAGAGGCTCTTCCGCCAGAGGCAGT
>DAOUZG010000174.1 GCA_030665705.1 Deltaproteobacteria bacterium
ATCCCGTGATGTCCGAGGGCGACGGACACAACGGACGTTCCCCGTGGGACACCGCACGGACGTCGCGCCAGGACCGGACGACCCGCGGCCCACGATAAAGAGGCATATGAACTTTGACTCGAACCGAATCGTCTTTACTTAGGTTTCGCGAATCGGGGAGACTCCCTCGAGCCCTCCCCGTCTTGGCGGCCAGTCTGTGGCTCCGCTAGCTTCCCGCAGCCTGCCCAGGTGGCGGAATTGGTAGACGCGCAGCGCTCAGGACGCTGTGGAGGTAACTCTGTGCTGGTTCGAATCCAGTCCTGGGCACCACCGCTCGCCACCGCCCGCGGACCCTGCGCACTCGGCTCAGGCGAGCCCGCTCCGTCGACGAAGAGCTCGGCCGTAAACGCCCAAGCCGGATTTGCGGTCCAAGGCTTTTCGGCTCAAGGCTCTGCGGTTCAAGCCTAGTGCGTCGGGAACTCGGCCGCCTCGGGCACCACCTCGCCGTTGCCGAGGGTCTCCTGCAGCTCGGTGAAGAAGGTTCGAGCTAGCTCGGTGCGGCTGATCCCCTCGGGTGCCACCTGGATGTCGAGCCGAGCACTTGCGAGGTTGAAGTCGGCAGCCGCGAGGTCCTCCGCACGGAGCTGGTGCTGGAGGAGGTAGTCCCGCAGGTCCCCGGTGCTCAGCCCGAAGCGTCGAGCGACGGCGGTCTCGTCCTGACGCGCGTAGCCGTCCGTCTCCGTGATCCCGAGATGGAACGCGCAAAAGACGCTGAACGGGGTCAGATCGGTCAGCTCGGGCACCGGGCCCCGTCTCTCGGGCCTCCTGCCGTTCCCCGCGAACCGAGGCCTACCCCGCCTTCGCGGTCGTTCTCGCGTCCCCATCGCGCCTCCTTCTCCTGTGGAGCTTCCTCGTGCAGGGGAATTCCCCCCTGCTTCATCGTCCGATCCGCTTCAGGTCTGGAAGGAATTATTCGGCCCCGTCCGAGCCTGCGTTCCCGCGTCGGCCGGCTAGCCTCGCAGGTCCATCTGAACAGCGTAGCGAAGGTCGCTCAGGAACTCCGGAAGCGCCGCAATGACGCGGCTCCAGTTAGGGATGAGCGGCCGGCCCATCGGGTCGCGGACGAAGGCAAGCCCCGCCGTCCGCAACCCCGCCGTAAAGGTCTCGACCATCACCTCCTCATCGTGGCGGTCGAAACGCAGTGCGTTGATCCGCGCCTCGTCCGAGTAGCGGGCGATGGTGTCCTGCGCCTGGCGCAGGTAGGCGATGGAGAGGGTGTTCAGGAAGCCCGAGTCGAACTGAACCCCCACCGCAGCCAGGTTCCTGAACAGGTTCGTCGCGATGTCGATGACCATCCGGTGAAGGCCCTGCCCCGAATCCGTCGGAGAAAGCTCCTGGTGCCTGTGATCGTAGTTGTCACAGAGCTCCACCTGGCAGACCCGCCGTGCGGAGCAGTTGCGGAAGACCTCTGCCAGTGTCCCCACCTCGAGCCCCCAGTCGCTGGGGATCCGGACTTGCCGCGCGAGGGCGACCTTCATCGAGAATTCGCCCGCAAGGGGGTACCGGAAGCTGTCGAGGAACTCGAGCAGTGGGCGGGGCCCGAGGATCCGCTGCAGGGAGCGCAGAAGCGGGGTGACAAAGAGCCGAGTTACTCGCCCGTGGAGCCGATCGGTGGCGCGCCCGTAGTATCCCTTGCAGAACTCGTAGTCCAGGTTGGGATGGACCACCGGGAAGCAGAGGCGGCCGAGCAGCTCGCGGTCGTAGGTGAGAATGTCGCAGTCGTGGAACGCCAGGACCTCGACCTCCGCAGCTGCGAGGGCGTAGCCGGTTCCGACCCAGACGGCTCGCCCCTTCCCTCCCGGGCCGGCGTCGAGGCCGTGGTCGCGTAGGCGGTCGAGGAGCTCACCGACCGTAGGCCCGCTTGCCCACACGCACACCGCTTCGGGGAGCGGAGAGAAGAATCTCCGGACCGCCTCGAACTCCTCCTGTTTCTGCGTTCCGGAGACGCTCACGATGATCCGGCGGAGGTAGGAGACCTCTCGAAGCTCCTCGACGATGGCCGCCAGCGCAGGACCCTGGATCTCGGTGTAGAGACAGGGAAGCACGAGCCCGATGGGGTGCTCCCGACTGTGATGGTTCAGCTCGCTCTCGATGTGAGAGGGCTTCGACGGACCCAGCCGGTGGAGCGTGGTGATCACCCCGGTCTGGTGGAAATCGCTCATGGAGGGGCCCAGCTTAGCCTCTTGCCCCCAGAATCACTATGCCCGCTGTCGAGCCGGGAGGCAGGAGAGACCGGCCTGACGTCCTCCGCTCCAGCAGCGGCGGAGGGCGTACTCAGGGGCCCGAGGAGCGCGAAGGAGCGGCCGGCACACAAGAAAACCGGCCCTCGAGGGGCCGGCGTCTTCCCTGCACTTTCAAAAGAGAATTGTAATTTAACCCCAATTGGTCGGTCCTGTCCAGCCCCATCCCGATTTCTGGGGCGATTCAGTGCTCGGGCGGGTCCGGCGCGGAGCCAACAGCCGAGATCCCTTCGCAGCTCGGGTCGACACGGACGGCCCCGCGTCGCGGCCAGGCTCAGGTGAAACGCCTAGAGGCGCGAAACCGCCTAGGTTGGCGGGCTATCTGGCGAATCACTAGGCTCGGACGATGGGCCAACGGCGCTTGCGGCCCCGGCGTCGCCGGGTCGGTATCGCGCTTGGCGCCGGGGGCGCCCGGGGTCTCGCGCACGTGGGGGTCCTCCAAACCCTCAGCTCCAACGGGATCCCTATCGACGCTGTCGTGGGAACGAGTATCGGCGCGGTCGTCGGCGCCGCGTTCGCGGCGGGCCCGATCGACGGCTTCGAGCAGCGCGTGCGCCAGCTCGACTGGGCCGCGGCGGCCCGAATGTTCGATCCGGTCTGGCCCCGCTCGGGTCTGCTTTCGGGCGAGGGCGCGGCGGAGTGGCTCGCGTCTCTCGTCGGGGACTGGAAGATCGAGGATCTGGCCGTGCCGTTTGCGGCGGTCGCGGTGGATCTCGTGACCGGCGAAGAGGTGATCATCCGAGAGGGGCGCGTGCTCGACGCGATTCGCGCCAGCTTCTCGATCCCCGGGTTGTTCGTCCCGCTCAGCCAGGGACGACGCGTTCTCGTGGATGGCGCCCTCCGAAACCCCGTCCCCTCCAGTGTTCTTTCAGAGTTCGGGGTGGACGTGCGCCTGGCGGTCAACCTGCACTCCCAACCGGTGCGAGAAATCGTCGGGCGGAACGCGCGAGTTCGCCAGCGGACCGGGCGTGTGACGGCTCGGATCCTCGACACGCTCGAGGAGCGGGTGGGACGGTTCCGCCGACGCAAGCCCAAGCGGATTCTCGAGCACGCCGAGGAGGTCGTCGGTGGGCCGAACCTCTTCGAGGTCCTGACGGCTTCGATGACGATCATGGAGCACGAGCTGGCCCGCTATCGCCTCGCACTCGAGCCGGTGGACGTTGTTCTCAGCCCGAAGGTGGCCGACGTCCGGTCGTTCGAGTTCCACAAGGCTCGACGAGCCATTCAGGCGGGCGCGCGCGAGGCGGAGCTCCACCTGCCCGAGATTCAGAGAGCCGTGAAGCGTCGCCGACGAGCGGGGCGCCGGAACTACGCTTCCGTCTCCCCTTCCTCTCCCGCGAGGCCGAACTCGTAGAAGAGGTCGAGCGTTTCGGGGTCCACGTGCAAGAACGCGAGGCCGATTTCTTGGGTAAACGGATCGAGCTCGGTCATTCGCACAATCCTGCCGATGACGTTGGACGTCGTCTCGCCCAGGTTGAACGTGACTTCGACCGCCTCTCCGAGATCGAGTTCGAGACCCACGCACTGGAAGCGGATCCCGCCCAGTCCCATGTCCAGCCCTTGGCCGAGCTTGGCTCCGTCGTCGAGCCGGCGGATGCTCACGACCGCGTCGGTTCGGACGCGGGGGTACTTCCTGCGGTCGGCGCTCGGGTGCTTCGCCATGGGCCCTGGGGAGTTCTTCGGGGGACGGCTCTGCGCCCTTTAACGGGCCGCTCCCCTGCCCCTCACGCGAGGGCTGAGGCCGCCAGGAGCTCTCTAATCGTGTTTAGCGAGCAGCTGCTTGGACCAAAGGATCGATGTGTTACCTGAGCTGTCCATCTCTGCCCCTGAATCTCTTTGACTCCGACCTGGGGCAAACGTAGACACAGACAGTGAGGCTCCGCGTGGTCCGGCTCTCGCTGATGGCCCTGATGGGCTCCGTCTTCGCTCTGTCGGCGTGTTCCGACGAATCGGTCTCGCAGACCGGTCCCCGAAGGAGCAACTCGCGCGACCGGCCCGTTCCGGTGGTGGTGGTGGAACCAGAGCAGCGCCCGCTGGAGGACGTGTTCCTCGAGCGGGAAGCCACGCTGGTCCCGCCCGTGACGACCAGCAGCTCGCCCTGGAGCGGACGCAGGCAGAGCTCGAAGAAGCGGAGGCGCGACGGCCCGCGTCACGCTTCCCGCCTTCCCGGGACGGACCTTCGAGGGGCTCGTCTGAAAGGTCGTTCCGGATGCGCTCGTGGCGAGCCGCAGCGTGGACGACCTGAGGCGAGCCGTCCTCCACACGCCGACGGGCCAAAGCGTGCAGCTCGGAGACATCGCGACGATCAACGCACGCCTCGGTCCGACCAGGATCGAGCACACCGACCTCGATCGGTCCCTCAAGCTCTCCGTAGGGATGATCCTCTCCACGCTCTTCACCCTGATGCTCGTCCCGGCCGTGCTCTCGCTGGTCCTTCCCACCCG
>DAOUZG010000284.1 GCA_030665705.1 Deltaproteobacteria bacterium
CCCGCGAGGATGCATGCCTCGAGCTGCCGCTGCGCCGCCTCGATCCGGAGCGGACCCCGCCCGATTGCGCGGCCGTAGTAGTCCAGGCCGATGCCGAACGCCTGGGCGAGCTTCCCCGGCCCACTGGCAAGCTCCCGCGCCTCGGTGCGTCCCCGGCGAGCTCTCATCACGTCCAGGCCCTCGGTGGGCTCGACCGCGCGCAACAGGACCGCGGCGGCAGAGCCTTCGGGCTCACAGACGATGTTCACGCAGACATGCAGGCCCATGGTCTGGTAGACGTAGAGGCGCCCGGAGCGGCCGAACATCACCTGGTTTCTGGGGGTGGTTGTGCGGTAGGCGTGGGACGCTGGATCGGTGTCCCGGCCGAGGTACGCCTCCACCTCCACGATCCGTCCCGCAAGCAGCGTCCCGTCGGGAAGGAGGTGCACGAGCTTGCACCCGAGTAAATCCGGAGCCACCTCCAGACAGGGACGAGCGAAGAAAGCCCGGGTCAGACGCGCCATTCGAGTTGCGGAGGATGACCGAGAGGCGTCCGAAACGGTAGGGGTCAACGGGCGCGAGGCCCGGCAGGGTCGACCCCGCCCCCCGGGGGTCGATAGACTCCGGAGGGGATGACGACGGAGGAACCACGGCGGGCCATCGTAGTGGGCGCCTCCTCGGGCATCGGTGCCGCCGTCGCCCACGAGCTCGCCGCCCGGGGCTACGACCTGGGGCTCGTCGCAAGGCGGACCGAATTGCTCGCAGAGGTTGCCGGCTCGGTTCGTAACGCCCACGCGACACGCACGGTCGAGGTCTATCCGCACGACGTCCGGTCGCTCTCCGAGGTCCGTGGGCTGTTCGACCAGATCGTGGAAGATCTCCACGGTCTGGACTGGATCGTCTACGCGGCGGGAGTGATGCCCCGGATCGAGCCGGAGGAGTACGAGACCGGGAAGGACCGCGAGATCGTCGAGGTTAACCTGCTCGGCGCGATGGCCTGGCTGAACGAGGCCGCGCGCTGGTTTGCGGCAGCCCGGAAGGGGACGATTGTCGGGGTCTCCTCGATGGCCGGAGAGCGAGGGCGGCGGGGGAACCCCGCCTACTGTTCCGCCAAGGCCGGGCTCAACACCTACCTCGAGTCGCTCCGGAATCGACTCAGTCGCTACGGAGTGCACGTTCTCACGGTCAAGCCCGGGTTCGTTCGCACGGCGATGCTGGAGGGGCGCGAGGGGGGGACCTTCTGGGTCATCTCCCCCGAGGAGGCAGCCCGGAGAATCGTGCGCGCCGCTGCACGTCGCAGGAAGACGGTCTTTGTTCCCACGCGCTGGGGGCTCGTCGCGGCGGTCGTGCGCGTGATCCCCTCGTTCGTGTTCCGAAGGATCGAGGTCTGAGAGGGAGCCGGTGGCGTACATGACGACCCTGGAGCGCCTGACGGGGTTCGGAGGGGCGCAGCCCGCCGTCTGCCGCACGGTTCGACCGAGAGACATCGAAGAGGTCCAGGCACTTTTCCGCGAGGACGGAAGGGTCTTCCGGACGCTCGGGCTCCGGGGGGCCGGGCGCAGCTACGGCGACGCCGCCATCAACGACGGCGGTGCGGTCCTCGACCTCTCCTCCCTTCGCGCAATCCGGGAGTGGGATCCCGAGACCGGCCGCGTGCGCGTGGAGCCCGGGGTCACCATCGGGGACCTCTGGCGGAAGGTGCTGCCGGACGGCTTCTGGCCTCCGGTCGTTCCCGGAACGATGTTCGTCACGCTGGGGGGGGCCGTCTCGATGAACATCCACGGCAAGAACTGCTTCGCCGTGGGACCGATCGGCGACCACGTCGAGTCGATCGACCTGGTTCTCCCGACCGGGGAGCGCCTCGAGTGCGGCCCGGACCGGCAGCCGGATCTGTTCTCGGCGGTGGTGGGGGGCTTCGGGATGCTCGGCTGCATCACCGGGGTCACCCTGCGACTCAAGCGTGTGTACTCCGGGCATCTGCGGGTCCGGGCACTCCCGACCCGATCCCTCGAGCACACCCTGTCGGTGGTCGAGGAGAACGCCGGAGACGCGGACTATCTCGTGGGCTGGTGCGACGGGTTTGCCCCCGATCGCGCACTCGGCCGAGGGGCCGTGCATCGCGCGGATTACCTGGGCGAGGGGGAAGATCCCCATCCCGAGAAGAGCCTTCGGCTCGACCACCAGGACCTCCCGCCGCGCATCCTGGGTGTGGTTCCCCGGGAGTGGGTCTGGGTCTTCATGCGGCTCGGTCTTCACCGTCCGGGGATGCGCGTGACGAACGCGCTGAAGACGTTCTCCCACCGCATACATGGCCAGAGCCCGCACCGGCTCCCGCACGCGCAGTTCCACTTTCTCCTCGACTACGTGCCCGACTGGATCCGAGCCTACGGAAGGACCGGACTGATCCAGATTCAGCCCTTCCTGCCGAGGGCGGTTGCCGTCGAGGCGATGCGCGAGATCCTGAGGCTCGCAAAGCGGCGGGGGCTTCCTCCGTACCTGGTGGTCTTCAAGAAGCACCGACCGGACCGCTTCCTGCTCTCGCACGGCCTCGACGGCTACTCGCTGGCGATGGACTTTCCGGCCCGCAGACGCGCTGAGCTCTGGGCGCTTGCGCGGGAGATCCAGAGGATCACGATCGAGGCGGGCGGGCGCTTCTACTTCGCGAAGGACAGCACACTCACACCCGAGGACGTGCGGCGATCGTTCCCTGAGGAGAGTCTCCGGACCTTCCTCGAGCTCAAACGGAAGTGCGACCCCGAGGGGCTGCTCCAGACCGGTCTGGCGCGCCGCGTCTGGCCCGAGCTCT
>DAOUZG010000150.1 GCA_030665705.1 Deltaproteobacteria bacterium
CTGGGGGGTATCGGAAGCGTTGCGACCGACCCGGGCCATCGAGGACGAGGGCTCGCGAGCGAGCTGCTGCGCCGAGCAGACGACGAGATGCGTGCCCGGGGCATGGCGCTCGCCCTGCTGTTTAGCGACCGGTTCTCCTTCTACGGGCGCCTCGGCTGGCTATCGGTCGCGCAGGCTAGGCTCGCCCTCCACGCTCAGCCCAGCGGGTCGGGCTCCCTCTCGGCAGGTGCACGAATTCGGCCGTTTCAGGAAACCGACCGTCCTGCAGTCGAACGCCTGTACGAACGCCACGCCCAGCCTCTCGAGACGTCGACCCTCCGAGACCGGACCTACTGGGAGGGGCAGCTTCGGTACGCGGGCAACCCCGACGAGGAGTTCCAGGTGGTCGAGCGGGACCGGCACCTGGTGGCCTACGCCCGGAAGATCGTCCTGTACGGAGTCCACACGGCGATGGAGTACGCGTGTGAGCCCGACGCCACCTCCGACCTTGCTGTGTTGCTCACGACGTTCGCGCCGAGCGAGGGGGCACTCGTCGTCCCCTGGGCCGGGAACTCTGCCCTCGAGGAGGCGCTTCAAGCTCGTGGGAGGCGGCTCGATCGCTACGATGACGGGGGATCGATGTGGCACGTGCTCGACCGCGCGCAACTCGCGCGACCGGCACGTCTCGCGGGGGTCCCGTCCTCGACGGACGACCGAGCGCTGCTCGAGGGGCTGGTGGGGGGACCGCGCGCCCTGTACTGGCCTTCCGATCGGTTTTGAGCGACCGGGGGTTCATTTCGACGCCGGGCGCCTCCGCTACACTCGCATCGCGGTCGTAGCCGCGGGTCGGGTTGGGATGTCGCTACTTCGAACGTTGCTGGTGCGGAACGTCTTCCTGACCCTGCTGCTTGCGGCGGGACTCTCGGAAACCGCCCTCGTCGAGTGGTCCCTCCACGCCGCGGGCAGAGAGGGGCTCGGGGCGGGTTGGGGCGCCGTGCTCGCGGGAACGCTCGCGGCGGCCAACGGCCTGCTCATCCTGGTTCTCCGGGCGCTCCCCTGGAGGGTCCGTGCCGTCTACTGGTTCAGCCGCTTCTACGTGGTGCTCTCGGTCGGCGCGCTCCTCTCGGGGCTCCCGATGCTGGTGCTCCTCGTCCTCGGCCTGACTCTGCGCCTTGCGGGAGCAGACTCCCTCGCGCACCTCACGTTGGTGGTCCTGGGCGGCGTCGCAAATACCCTGGGGTTCGGCTCGATCCTGTGGGGCCTCCTCGTGGGGCAGCGCCGGCTTGCGGTCGAGCGGGTCGACCTTCCCGTGCGCGAGCTTCCTCGGCCGCTCACCGGCTTGGTCATCGAACACCTCTCCGACCTGCACATCGGTCGCCAGCTCCGGGCCCCGCAGCTACGACGGTTCGTGGAGCGCTCAAACGGTCTTGGCGCCGACCTGATCGTGGTCACGGGCGACCTCTTCGACTTCGACCCGGCCTTCATCGAGGAGGGCTGCCGCGAGCTCTCCCGCCTCTCGGCTCCGCTCGGTGTCTACGCCGTGCTCGGGAACCACGACACCTACACCGGCGCGGAGGCGGTCGCCCAAGGGGTGGAACAACTCACGTCGATCCGGCTCCTGCGGGACGAGTGGGTCTGGATCGAGCGGGGGGATACCCGGTTCGCGCTGCTCGGCATCGACGACCCGGGACGCGGGTGGACCGACCGCGACTCCGAATCGCTGCCGCTCGAGGAGCTCGCAAAGAGGGTGCCGGTCGGAGTGCCGCGGATCCTGCTGGCGCACCGACCGAGCTATTTCCGTCAGGCCGCTCGACTGGGGATCGATCTCATGCTCTCGGGGCACACGCACGGGGGGCAGATCAGCCCGCCCGCTCCGCTCGAGCACCACAACATCTCGAGGCTCATCGCACACTGGACGCGGGGGCTGTTCGAGGAGGACGGCGCCCTGCTCTACGTGAGCCGTGGGCTGGGGGTCGCCGGGCCGCCGGTGCGCCTGAACTGCCCCCGGGAGATCGCGCTGCTCAGGCTCGTGCCAGGTCGGTAAGGACAGTCGCGCCACCCTCGTTCACGAGCCCCTTCCCTCGAACACTCGAGGAAACGTTCGCCGCACTCCCCTTGCCGAGGGTGAACCACCGGCATCTTCAACGGTTCAGACCCCCCTATAGGCCTAAAGCGGGGGGTGGCGGCGCCGATCCGCCAGAAGCAGGGAGGCGGCGAACGTGAAGCTGATCGGTGGGATCGTCCTCATCATGGCCTGCGTGCTGACGGGGTTCCTGATGCATCACGGGAACCTCCTCACCCTCGTAGTGCCGAGCGAGTACTTGATCATCGGCGGGACCCTGATCGGCTCGATGATCATCGCCAACCCCGGGCGGGTCTGCACGGCCACTCTCGGGGGCATTGCCAGCCTGCTGAAGGGCGGAGGCGTGCCGGGGCGCAAGGAGTACCTCGAGACGCTCCAGATGCTCTACCAGCTCTTTCAGCTCAGTCGGAAGGAGGGCGTCCTCGCGCTCGAGGAGCACGTCAACGAGCCGCAGAACTCCTCGATCATGCAGCGCTACCCCGACTTCGTGAAGCAGAAGAACGCCGTCGCATTTGTGTGTGACACGCTCAAGCTCTTCGTGGCCGGCGTCCTCGATCCCCACAACATGGACGAGCTCATGGAGCGCGATCTCGAGGTGATCCACCATGAGGACCTCGAGCCGTCGCACGCACTCCAGAAGGCGGCCGACGCCCTCCCTGCACTCGGGATCGTGGCCGCCGTGCTCGGGATCATCCTGACGATGCAGGCAATCGACCAGGGGGCGGCAACCGTGGGGAAGAAGGTCGCCGGCGCCCTCGTGGGAACCTTCCTCGGAGTCTTCCTGGCCTACGCTTTCGTGGGACCGATGTCCTCGATGCTGGAGTCGATCGCCAACGCCAAGGCCCGCTACTACCAGTGCATTCGTCACGTGCTGACGGCGACCATCGCGGGGGTGAATCCTCCGATGGCGGTCGAGATCGGACGTCGGAGCATCGCCACCGCGGACCGACCGACGTTCGAGGAGCTCGAGGAGGCACTCCGCGAGCTGAAGGGAGGCGGAGCCGCGGCCGCCGATGGAGACGGCGAAGGAGGTTAACGCCCGATGCCGGACGACGGCGGGGGAGAAGGCCACGCCCAGGCACCGATCTTTAAGAAGATCAAGAAGATCGAGGGCGGGCACCACGGTGGAGCATGGAAGGTCGCATACGCCGACTTCGTGACCGCCATGATGGCGCTGTTCATCGTCCTCTGGATCCTCGGTTCGACCGACGACGTGAAGGAGAAGGTGGCGGGGTACTTCCGGGATCCGGTGGGATTCCGAGAGGGTGGCGTGCCGTCGATCCAGGACGGCGGGACCGAGATCACGCCCATGGAGATCATCGAGTCGAGCAGCGATAGCATCACCAACTCGGCCTCCGAGGGGGAGTCGCTCGACCAGCTCTGGCGGGAGCGAGCCGATCGGATCCATGTGGCTCTCGAAGGGCTCGCCTCCTTCTCGAAGTACGAGAATCAGATCGAGCTCGCGATTACACCGGAGGGGCTGCAGATCAGTCTGATCGAATCCGACGACACACCTTTATTTCAGCTCGGTAGCACCGAGCTGAACCCGGATGCAATCGAGTTTCTCCAGACCATCGGGAATCAGTTGCAAGAGCTCGACAACCACATCATCATCGAAGGCCACACCGACAGTCGCCCCTTCGCTGCCGGCTCCCAGATGAGCAACTGGGAGCTCTCGACGGGGCGTGGCCACATGGCGCGGGAGGTCCTGAAGGGGGCCGGCATCGACCCCTCCCGCTTCTACGAGGTCCGGGGCCTCGCCGACCGGCAGCTCTACAACCCGCTCGATCCCGACGACAGCCGCAACCGTCGAATCTCGATCACGCTCCTCTCCGAAGCGGCGTACGGGGCGCGCCAAAAAATAGGCAAGACCACCATCCTCAAGTGATGACGGGCGCCCGCAACGCCCGACCTCCACACGCGGAGCCATGATAAGATCCCGGTGCGCGCTCCTTGAGAGAAGGGAGGTCCCATGCCGAAGGCCGTGGTCTGCAGAGAAGTCAACAAGCCGGTCAGCGTCGAGGACGTTCAGCTCGAAAAGCCGCGGCGCGGCGAGGTGATGGTCCGCCTCGTGGCGAGCGGTGTCTGTCACAGTGACCTATCGATTACCGATGGAACCCTCCCTGTAGCTCTGCCGATGGTGATCGGCCACGAGGGTGCCGGCATCGTGGAGGTGGTGGGCGAGGACGTAACCCGAGTCAAGCAGGGCGATCCGGTGATCCTCTCCTGGGTCCCGAGCTGCGGAAACTGCCGCTTCTGCCTCGTCGGGAGCCCCCATCTCTGTGCGAACGCGGGACACGCAACCGGCGGAAGGCTCAAAGACGGAACCACCCGCATGCGCGACTCGAGCGGCACGGACCTGAGCATGATGACGGCAACTGCGACGATGAGCGAGCTTACGGTGGTGGGCGAAGAAAGCGTAGTACCGATCGACCCTGAGATGCCCCTCAACCGTGCGTGCCTCATCGGATGCGGAGTCATGACAGGGGTCGGGGCGGTCATCAACACCGCGAAGCTCGAGCCGGGATCGTCGGCCATCGTGTTCGGAGCGGGCGGCGTGGGGCTCAATGTGATTCAGGGCTGCGCGCTCGCCGGCGCGGCGCAGATCATCGCGGTCGACGTCGTCGACCAGAAGCTCGAGTTCGCGAAGACATTCGGCGCCACTCACACGATCAACGCCAAGGAGCTGGATCCTGTCGCAACCGCCAAAGAGCTGACCGCCGGCCTCGGACCCGACTACGGATTCGAGGTGATCGGAAGTCCCACGACGATCGAGCAGGCGCACCGAGCAATCCGGCGTGGTGGGACCGCGGTGGTTGTCGGCATGGGACGTCTCACGGAATCGGCGCAGGTCAACGCGCTCATGCTCGCGTTCGACGAGAAGATCCTGACGGGATCCTACTACGGGGGCGCTCGACCGCTCGTCGACTTCCCCAAGCTCTGCAGCCTATACCAACAGGGGAAGCTCAAGATCGACGAGCTGGTCACCCAGGCCTACAAGATCGATCAGATCAACCAGGCGTTCCAGGACATGGAGGCGGGAAAGAACGCGCGCGGAATTATCCAGTTCTAACCAGGTCCCGCTACGGGGCGACCGGAGCGGGTTTCTGAAATGGGTTCTAGCCTTCGGGTGTGCGTCGGCCGAGGAAGCGTCCGAACACGCCCCGCACGACGCTTGCCATGTCCCACCGCTCCCGCCCCAGCTCCACGTAGTGGTCCCCGTCTTCGTGGATCAGGAAGCGTGCGGCCTTGCCCGCGAGCGCGGTCGGCAGCTCCTCGCCGGCCTCCGCGGGACCCTTGAGCCGCGCAAAGACCCTCCGGCCTCCCACC
>DAOUZG010000153.1 GCA_030665705.1 Deltaproteobacteria bacterium
GTGCTGCCGCCAGGGCGTAGCCGCCGCCCGAGCCGATGGCGGCAACCCCGTCGTCCGGCTCGATCACGTCGCCGTTCCCCGAGATCAGAAGCGTTTCCCTCGCATCCGCGACGATGAGGAGCGCCTCCAGGCGCCGCAGACTCCGGTCGGTTCGCCAGTCCTTGGCCAGCTCCACGGATGCGCGGCGCAACGCACCCCCGAACTCTTCCAGCTTCCGTTCAAAGCGCTCCGCGAGCGCAAGGGAATCGGCCGTGGAGCCTGCGAAGCCGGCCAGAACGCGCCCGCCGGAAAGCCTGTGGATCTTGCGTGCCGCCTGCTTGACCACGGTCTGGCCGAAGGTGATCTGCCCGTCGCCCGCCAGCGCGACCTGCTCGCCGCGACGGACGGCAATCACCGTGGTTCCACGGAACTCCATGACCGTCACCTCCCCCGTGCCCGAGGATGGGCCTGTCGGTAGACCCGCGTCAGCCGCTCCGTCGATACGTGGGTATAGCGCTGGGTCGTGGACAGACGCGCGTGGCCCAGCAACTCCTGGATCGAGCGGAGATCCACATCGGCGTCCAGGAGGTGCGTCGCGTAGCTGTGTCGGAGCGCATGCGGGCTCGCATGCCGGCCGATTCCTGCCTCCAGGAGCCGGCGGCGGAGTAACTTGCGCACCCCCCTCTCCGAGAGACGGCCGCGCCGTGCGTTCAGAAAGAGCGGCTCCGGGAGGAGGCCGGGCCGGCGCCGCGGTTCGAGGTAAGCCTGGAGCGACCGAACCGCCTTGCCGGGCACGGGCACCACACGCTCACGCCCCCCCTTTCCCCGAACACGGACCTCCCGCCGCTCGCCATCGAAGTCCCGGACCGAGAGGCTCACCAGCTCCCCGACGCGCAGGCCCGTTCCGTAGAGCACGTCGAAGATTGCGCGGTCGCGCAGCGCGACCAGCTCGGGACGGTCCCGGCCGGGCTGCACTTCGATCAGCCGTTCACAGTCCTCGGCCCCGAGGGGCCCGGGAAGCCGGCGCTCGGGTCGGGGACCCGGCAGGCCCTCGGTCGGGTCGCGCGAGATCGCGCCCGTACGCACGCGGAATCGGAAAAACGCCCTCAGGGCCGCCAGCTTCCGGTTTCGGGTCGAGGGCTTGTGCGTACGGTGAAACCGCGCCAGGTAGAGCCGGACACCCAGTGGATCGAGCCGATCGAGGCCACCGGCACGCTCGGCTTCCGCCGACCCTGCCAGCCTCTCGACCTCGCGCGTGTAGGCCCGCACGGTGTGTGTCGAGCAGGCCCGTTCGCTCACCAGGTACCGGTGGAACGACCGCACCGCCTCGACGTCAGCCGGCGTCATGCCGGCTCCGGTTCCACCGCGCTCCGGTAGGCCTCGAGATCCTGCAGCGCCCGATGGCTCATCCGGAGGTTGCGGTCGCGCCGGGGAAGCTTGGGGGCCCGCGAACCGAGCGCTGGAAACAGCCCGAAGTTCATGTTCATCGGTTGGAAGGTCTTGGGGTTCGCCTGCATGAGGTAGGAGGTGAGCGCACCCAGCGCCGTCGTTGCAGGGGGAAGCGGGGCTTGGTCACCGCGTGCCCGGAACGCGACGTGGATCCCCACGAGAGCCCCGACCGCAGCCGACTCGACGTAGCCCTCCACCCCTACGATCTGACCGGCGAAAAACAGGCCCCGGCGCCGGCGGTGTTCCAGGTGAGGGGTGAGGAGGGTCGGGGAGCGGACAAAGGTGTTGCGGTGGACCGACCCGAAGCGAGCGAAGACGGCCTTCTCCATCCCGGGAAGCATCCGAAGGGTCCGCTTCTGCTCGCCGATTCGCATGCGGGTCTGGAACCCGACGAGGTTGTAGAGGGTCCCGATTTTATCCTCCTGGCGAAGCTGCACGACCGCAAAGGGAGTCTCGCCCGTTTGCGGGTCGGTCAGACCGACGGGTTTGAGGGGACCAAACGCCAGCGTGTCGGGTCCACGACGGATCATCACCTCGACGGGGAGGCAACCCTCGAAGTAGAGCGCGGCCTCGAAGCGGTGCAGCGGCACGGTCTCGGCTCGCCGGATCTCGTCGATGAAGCGGTAGTACTCCTCCCGGTTGAGGGGAATGTTCAAATAATCCCCCTCCCCCTCCTCGTAGCGCGACGCTCGGAACATCCGTTCGAGATCGAGGCTGTCTCGGTAGACGATCGGGCTGATCGAGTCGTAGAAGTAGAGCGAGCTGCCGCACAGGTCCTGGATCTCCTGCGCCAGACGCGGCGAGGTGAGGGGCCCCGTGGCAAGGACCACGAGGCCGCTCGGGATCTCGGTGACCTCCTCACGCACGACCTCGATTCGAGGCTCCGCGAGAATCCGCTCGCTCACTCCCCCCGCGAACAGAGCCCGGTCCACCGCGAGGGCTTTCCCCGCGGGCACCCGATGCGTGTCGGCCACCTCGAGCACGAGGGACCCCACACGCCGCAGCTCTTCATGCAGGAGGCCCACCGCGTTTGCCAGGTCATCGGAGCGGAAGCTGTTGGAGCAGACGAGCTCCGCGAGCTGATCGGTCGTGTGCGCAGGCGTGGACTGCGGGGGCCGCATCTCGTAGAGGCGCACCGAGACCCCGCGTCGGGCCAGCTGCCAGGCCGCCTCGCAACCCGCAAGGCCGCCTCCGATCACGGTAACGGGATCGCTCATGGCCCGGGGGAACATAGCTCACGCCCTGGAGCCTCGGGCCGGGCGCGAGCCACAGGCGATCCGGCGACCTTCGCGGGTGATCCACCCCTCGAGCTCGAGATCGACCAGGAGCGCCGCCACGCGGGCGGGGGGAAGCCCGAGCTCTCCGACCAGCTCATCCGGGCCACAGGGACCCCTCTGGACCCGTCGGAAGATCCGACCTCCGTCCCCCTCGGGAAGCGGCCCGAGCTCGGAGGCTGGCCCCGGGGGAGGCCAGCCGAGCCGCCCGAGTGCTGCGGCCACCGTGTCGTCTTCGTCGATGACCGCAATCGCACCGTCCACGAGGAGTCGGTTCGAGCCCCGGCACGCGTCGGTGTCGACGGGGCCGGGGACGACCAGGACATCCCGGCCCTGGTCGGCCGCGTGCCGTGCGGTCCAGAGTGAGCCACTCCGCTCACGCGCCTCGACGATCAGAGTTGCGCGGGAGAGCCCGCTGATGAGCCTGTTGCGATCCGGGAAGTGGTAGGTCCGCGGCGAGGTGCCGGGTGGCTGCTCCGAGAGCCACGCCCCTCCCTGCCGCAGGATGCGGCGCGCGAGAGGACGGTTGCCGGCCGGCCCGGGCCGGTCCAGGCCGCTTGCGAGAACCGCGACGGTTCCGGCGCCCGCATCGAGCGCGCCGGCGTGGGCTGCTGCGTCGATTCCGTAGGCGAGCCCGCTGACCACGACCGCGCCGGCACGCGCCAGCGCCGCCGAGAAGCGTCGGGCGACCTCACGCCCCCGCGGGGTCGCCCGACGCGACCCGACCACCGAGACGAAGGGGCCCTCCGGCAGATGCCCCCGCAGGTAGAGCAAGACCGGAGGATCGGAAATCTCGAGAAGCAGAGGCGGAAAGCGGGGACTTCCCTGCAGCAGGAGCTCGAGCCCGACCTCCCGTGCTCGTGCCAGCTCCCCCCGCGCCCGACGAAGGTCGGGGCCCCGAGATAGGTGAACGGTTGCGCTGAGGGAGCCGGCCGCGCCGAGATTGGCCACCGAGCGGCCGAAGATCCGCTCGGGCGTCCCGAACAGGCGGAGAAGGTCGCGGGCCTGCGTCCGCCTCAGGCCAGGGGTATCGCGGAGGGCGATCCAGAGCGCGGGGTCTTCCACCGTCCGCCTCTCCGGGACCCATCGGTGAGGTCCGGTACCCTAGCACGCTCCGATGCTGAAGACCGTTCGCCTTTCGAACCGCGCCCTCCTTCTGCCGTGCGTACTCCCCTACGGGGTCTACATCGGGATCGCCTCGCTCCCCGACGACTGGCTGAGCCCGGAGCTCGACTATCTCGTACGCCTGGTCGGGACCGGCGCCGCTCTTGCGTGGGCGTGGCGCCGGTACCCGAAGCTGCGCGGCCCGAGAGGGGCAGCGGGCTCGGCCGCGACCGGTGTGCTCGCGGGAGCCCTGGGGATGGTGCTGTGGGTTGTCCTGATTTCTCCCTTCGCGCCGCCCCACGCGGCCCCCATGAGCGCAGCCGCCGTCGGCCTGCGGCTGCTCGCCGCGACCCTCCTCGTGCCGCTTTTCGAGGAGATTCTGATGCGCGGCTACGTCCTGCGCCTGACGCTCCAGTGGGAGGAGGCTCGTCGGGCAGGTGCCCAGGATCCGCTCGCGGAGGTGCTTGATCAGCGCTCGATCCTCGAGGTGGAGCCGGGGGCATGGACGACGATGGCCGTGGGCGTCTCGACGCTCCTGTTCACGCTCGGGCACTCGCCACACGAGTGGGTCGCCGCCCTCGCCTACGGTGTCTTGATGGCTGCGCTCTGGGTCCGGCGGCGGGACCTCCTCTCGTGCGTCGTGGCTCACGCGACCACAAACCTGGCGCTGGGGCTCTACGTCGTGGCCACGGGCTCCTGGGAGCTCTGGTAGGACGGCCGGGACTGGCCGAAGGCGCGTGCGCCCTCTACCCCTATCTCGCCAAGAGCGGGAGGGTGCCTAAGCGATGAAAGAGATCCCGACGCGCTACGACCACCGATCTGCAGAAACGCGATGGCGCGCGGTCTGGGAGGAGTCGGGGATTCACCGCTGGGATCCCGCGCGGTCGCGCGAGGAGACGTTCGTCGTCGACACCCCGCCGCCCACCGTCTCCGGATCTCTGCATGTGGGTCACGTCTTCAGCTACACGCACACCGACGTGCTCGTGCGCTATCAGCGGATGCGCGGCCGGAACATCGCCTACCCGATGGGATGGGACGACAATGGGCTGCCCACCGAGCGCCGCGTGCAGAACCTCTTCGGGATCCGCCCGAACCCGAGGCTCGCCTACGACCCCAGCTGGAAGCCGCGCCGAGACAAGCCCAAGAAGGAGAAGATCGAGGAGGTTTCGCGCCAGAACTTCACTGAGGCTTGCGAGCTCGTCACGCAGGAGGACGAGGTTGCCTTCGAAGAGCTGTGGCGGCACCTGGGGCTGTCGGTGGACTGGACGTTGCTGGATGCGACGATTAACGAGCACTGCCGGCGGCTCGCCCAGCTCTCCTTCCTGGATCTGGTGAACAAGGGCGAGGTGTACCAGACGCTGGCGCCCACGGCGTGGGACGTCGATGACCGCACGGCCATCGCCCAGGCCGAGACCGAGGACCGCGAGTGCCCCGGCTCCTACCACGACATCCGGTTCGGTATCGAGGAGGGGGGATCGTTCGTGATCTCCACCACCCGGCCAGAGCTTCTAGGCGC
>DAOUZG010000228.1 GCA_030665705.1 Deltaproteobacteria bacterium
CCTGCCCGCCCCCCGGGGGGTCCTCCTCGTGGGGGTGCAGGGGTGTGGTAAGTCGCTTGCCGCGAAGGTCATCGCCCGCTCCTGGGGGCTTCCGCTGCTCAAGCTCGACGCCGGGCTTCTCTACGACAAGTACCTGGGCGAGTCCGAGAAGAACTTCCGCAGAGCGGTGGAGGTCGCCGAGGCGATGGCCCCGTGCCTCCTCTGGATCGACGAGATCGAGAAGGGCTTCTCGCCGACCGGCCCCGGGGAATCGGACGGCGGGGTGAGCCAACGGCTATTCGGTGCGCTTCTCACCTGGATGCAGGAGCGACGAGCCCACGTCTTTATGGTCGCTACCTCGAACGACGTCTTCGGGCTCCCCCCGGAGCTGCTTCGGAAGGGGCGGTTCGACGAGATCTTCTTCGTCGACCTTCCGGATGCCGAGGATCGGGAGGCGATTCTCCGAATCCACCTGCGACGTCACAAACAGGAGCCGGATCGAGTAGGCCTCGAGCGACTCGTCGAGGCCACCGAAGGCTTCAGCGGGGCTGAGATCGAGCAGGCGGTGGTCGCCGCGCTCTACCGGGCTCTCCACGAGCGGAAGCCGCTCGACTCGAGCCTGCTACTCCAGGAGATCGAGGGAACACTCCCGCTCTCGGTCTCACGCCGCGAGGACGTCTCACGGCTGCGCGAGCTGGCCCGCGAGCGCTTCGTGCCGGTCAAGTAGAAGGCACGCTCAGGCCCTCTCTGCGACCTGCCCCGCGATCTCGATCAGCATCTCCACGCGCGGGCCCATCATCCGGAACCGCTCGTCCTGCGTCTGTCCGCGCACGAAACGAATGTAGATCTGCTGCAGGACGACGGCTGTTTTCCACAGCCCAAACGCCTCGTACCACGCGATCGTGGAGAGGTCGACCTTGCGTCGCTCCGCATAGCGCTCCGCGATCTCCTGGCGCGTCGGAAAGCCCGGCTGTCCCGTGACCGCCACGGTGGCGCCGCGCTCGGGCGGATCCCCCGGCTGGCTCCAGTAGCAGAGCAACGTCCCCAGGTCGGCCAGAGGGTCGCCGAGTGTGGTCATGTCCCAGTCGAGGATCGACACGACGCGATCCGGGTTGTCGGGGTCGATCATCGTGTTATCGAGCTTCAGATCGTTGTGGACGATGCTCGCCCCCGGGGATTCCGGGATCGTGCTCTCAAATTGTTCGTAGAGCGCGTCGAACAGGGGGATCTCCTTGTTCTTTGCGCGATCCCACCGGCCCTTCCAGCCATGTACCTGGCGCTCCACGAACCCCTCAGGCTTGCCGAGGTCGGCGAGTCCCACTTTCACGTAGTCGACGTCGTGTAGGTCGGTCATCGCGTCGATCAGCGCGAAGCTCGCGCGCCGGCGCCCATCGGGGTGTCGGTCGATCTCGGGCGGAACCCCCCACCGGATCACGACGCCCCGCATTCGTTCCATGATGAGAAAGGTCGCGCCGATCACGCTGGGGTCCTGACACAGCAGGTAGGCTTTGGGTGCGGGCCGGAGGTGGCCCTCGAGGCCCTTGAGGACTTTGTACTCCCGGGCCATGTCGTGCGACTTCGGCGCCACGGGACCGAGCGGTGGGCGCCGGAGCACGATCTCGCGCTCCCCGAAGCGCAGGAGGTACGTGAGGTTCGCGTGCCCGCCGGGGAACTGCAGAACCTCCATCGGCCCCTCGAGACCGGGGATCCGTTCCTTCAGGTAAGCCTCGACCCGCTTCTCGTCGAACTCCTCCCCGGGGCGGATCGGAGCAACTTCCGGACCCTCCAGCGTCGGCGGATCGGCCATGCGCGAGAGCCTAACACAGCCCCGTGGAGGTCCCGGCGCGGTGCGCCGATGGGTCCGGAGCGCCCCGCGACCCGCTCGAGCCCCCTTGCCCGCGCCGACGGTGCTGTGGTCTCCTTCGCGCATGACGCTCAGCGTGGATCTCTTCTTTTCGTTCCGGAGTCCCTACTCCTATCTCGCAACGTCACGGCTACGCGCGTTGACCGAGCGCTACGAGCTGGAGATCGTCGTGCGTCCCGTTCTGCCGCTGGCGGTCCGGGATCCCACGTTCTTCTCCCGCGTGAACCCACTCTGGCCCCGGTACGTCTTCTTGGACACGATCCGAATCGCGGAGCGCCACGGGATCGACTACCGCTGGCCGAATCCCGATCCGGTCGTCTACGACCCCGAGCTCCGGCGAGCGGCCGATCATCAACCCTACATCCATCGGCTGACACGCCTGGGTGTCTGCGCCCAGGAACGGGGACGCGGGCTGCCCCTGATTTGCGAGTTCGGACACACGATCTGGAGCGGAAAGGTCCAGCGCTGGCACGAAGGGGACCATCTTGTCCGCGCGGTCGAGCGTGCGGGTCTCGACCCGGCCGAGCTCGATCGAGCGATCGAGGAAGAGAGCGACCGCCTCGACAGCGTGATCGAGGAGAACCAGCGCGCGCTGGAGGCAGCCGGGCACTGGGGTGTCCCGACCCTGGTCTTTCGGGGGGAGCCGTTCTTCGGGCAGGACCGGATCGACCTGCTCGCCTGGAGGCTCGCGCAGCACGGCCTGAAGCCGGGGCCTTAGGTTCTCGGGCCGGTTTCCGACTTTTCAGAAGGTGGACCGGTCTATCTGCGCAGCGCGATCCTCGTTGCTCGTCGTCCTGGCGAGACTGGCGCCCACTGGGGTCGGGCTTCCTCTGCCGTCTTTGATCCAGGATCCGGCAGCCGGGGGGCCGAGGCGCACCGGGTACCTCCCGGGGTGGCTCGCGTGCTGGGCCGGAGGAGGCGAGCGATGTCGAGCCTGGTGAGCGTCGGGAGGGTCGCCCCCGTCCCGGTCGGTCCCGGCGGCACGAAGCTCGCGCTTCGGCTTCTGTGCGAAGCGACGGGCGCGGCTCGGATCTCCCTCTTCCGTCTCACACCCGAGGGCGATTTCGAACCGACGCCCGTCCAGTGGATCGGTGACGAGAGCCTGCCTGAGGTCGACGTGGAAGGGGCCTCCCGAGTTCTCGCCTTTCGCGAGATCCGGCTCTTGCGCGAGACCGATCCTCCAAGCGGGAGCTCGCCGAGACACACGCTCTACGTGCCACTCGTTGCCGCCTCGGGAGCGGTCGGCGTTCTCGTCGTGGATGCGGAGCCGGGCGACCAGTTCGACGAGCTCCGCGTCCGCACGGTGGCCACCGTCTCCTCGCAGATCGCCTTGGCCATCGAGAACGCCACGCTCATCCGGACCCTTCAAGGCGAAATGGAACGGGCGGAGGCCGCGAGTCAGGCCAAGAGCGAGTTCCTCGCCAACGTGAGCCACGAGATCCGAACCCCGATGAATGCCATCCTCGGATACATCGAGCTCATCGAGGACCCGGAGACGCCTTCTGAGGACCGGGAGATGCTGATCGACGGGGTGAGACGCAGCGGCACGCACCTGCTGAGTGTGATCGACAACATCCTCGACATCTCGCAGATCGAGGCGGGCAAGGTGACACTGTCGGTTGAGAGGGTCAGCCCCGAGGACATCAGTCTCGATGTGGAAATGCTCTTTCGGGGTCAGGCCAAGGAAAAGAGCTTGCAGTTCGAGGTGAAATGCGACGAGAACCTGCCGCCCGCCATCCATACGGACCGTGCGCGCCTGCGACAGATCC
>DAOUZG010000244.1 GCA_030665705.1 Deltaproteobacteria bacterium
ACCCCGAGCTTTTCAACCGCCCGTGCCGTCTCCCGTACCGTCGATGTGCTCGGTAGGGTCGCCATGATGCCGGCAGCCACGTCCCGGTCGAGCGGCAGGTCCACCAGCTGCCATTAGAGCACGGCATGGCTCAAGTTCGCCAAGCGGTTGGCCGATTCCAGCCTCTGGAAGGAGAGGAGGAACGAAGATGCCCGTTGGGGCCCTCTCCGCTGCATTGACCGGGATCCAGCGAGCCGCGGCCGAGCTCGAGGCCTCCAGCCACAACGTGGCCCGAATGCTACCGCAGGCGCTCAGAGAGGCTGAGGCAGCGGAGCCCGAGACAGCGGGGGGGGTCCAGACGGAGCAGGAGCCCTCTCCTCCGGTCTCGCTCGAGCGGGAGCTCGTTCGCCAGTCGCTTGCCTCGGTCCAGGCGAAGGCTTCGATGCGGGTGGTGGAGGTGGAGCTTGATCTGGTGGGGACCCTCGTTGATTTGATGGCCTAGGCCCCGGAGTCCGCATCCCCCGAATACCGGCCCCCGGCTGGAGCGCTAGAATGCCGCCGCATGCCGGGGGCCAAGGCTCATCTCTTGCCGATTCTCGCCCTACTCCTCGCGGGGTGTGCCTCTGGCCCGCGAGACGCGGTGCCTGAATCGACGCCGGTCCGGTCACTCCAGGAGGGCTCATCTGCTCTCCTCTTGCGCGGGGCCGCGGTCATGACCGCCGCGGGACCGACCCTTCCCGTTGCGGACGTTCTGGTGCGGGACGGGGAGATCGCTGCGGTCGGTCGGGCGCTGGAGACACCCCCCGGGTCGCGGGTCATCGAGCTGCACGGACGGTGGATCACGCCGGGCCTGATCGATCCCCATTCTCACCTCGGTGTGTATCCGCTCCCGAACGTGCGGGCCCACGCCGACGCAAACGAGACGAGCGGGCCGTTTCATCCCGAGGTCCGCGTGGAGGAGGGGCTCTGGCCCCAGGACCCGGCCATTCGCCGGGCGGTCGCGGGCGGCGTCACCACCATACATGTGCTTCCCGGCTCGGCGAACCTCGTCGGCGGAGAGGGGCTGACGCTGCGGCTGCGCCCCGCCCGATCGGCGCGGGAGATGCGCTTCGAGGGTGCGCCGCGGACGATGAAGATGGCCTGCGGGGAGAATCCCAAGCGGGTCTACGGGCGGAAGCGGAAGGCGCCCGTCACCCGTATGGCCGAGGTCGCGCTTCTACGGCAGCGCCTGGAGGACGCACGTGCGTACCGGGCCGAGCGCGGGAAGGCTCAGGCCGAGTCCGAGGACGAGTCTGAGGCGAAGCCCGAGACCAAGGCAAAGGATTTCGGGAAGGAAGCGCTCGTGGGGGTTCTCGCCGGCGAGATCCTCGTTCAGAATCACTGCTACCGCGCGGACGAGATGCTCGTTCGGCTCGATCTCTTTAACGAGTTCGAGATTCAGCCCCGCGCGTTCCACCACGCCACCGAGGCCTACAAGATCGCGGACCGCCTCCGAGAGGCGGGGGTCGGGGCTGTGGTCTGGTCCGATTGGTGGGGCGGCGGCGCGGGTACCTCGAAGATGGAGATGTTGGACATGGTGGGCGCGAATGCGGCCCTGCTCGACGTGGCGGGCGTCACGGTCGCCCTCCACTCCGACTCACCGACCGACATCCAACGGCTCAACCAGGAGGCGCCGAAGGCGCTTGCCGCCGGGCTACGAGTGGGGCTCGCGGTGGATCGCGATCGGGCGATCCGCTGGGTGACCGCAAACGCCGCCTGGGTGCTCGGGATCGAAGATCGAGTCGGAACGATCGAGCCGGGAAAGGTGGCGGACCTCGTCGTCTGGTCGGGAGATCCGCTCTCCGTCTTCAGCAAGGCGGAGAAGGTCTTCATCGAAGGGGAGCTCGTGTATGACCGCGCGAACCCCGAGCTCTACCCGATCTCCGACTTCGAGCTCGGTCTCGGGGTGCAACCGTGATTCGTCTGCTCTGCGCGGTGGCGATCCTCAGCACCACGGTTTACCGGGGCGAGGGTCCTCCCCTCGAGGGAGCGACCGTCGTCATCGAGCTCAATCGCGTCGACGCCGTGGGGGTCGACGTCCCGATCCCCCCGGACGCCGAGTTGATCGACGCAAAAGAACGGATCGTCACGCCGGGGCTCATCGATCCAGCGTCCCGGCTGGGGCTGGACGAGGTCACCATGGAACCCACGTCGGTGGAGGGGACCGCGGGATCCAGCCACGACCCCGTGCGCGCCGCGCTGCAGGTCTGGGACACGTTCAACCCCGCGTCCGCTCTTTTTCCGGTTGCCCGGCAGGGAGGGCTCACCTCTGCGGTCGTGGTACCGAAGGGTGGGCTCGTATCGGGGCAGTCGGCGTGGGTCGACCTCGTCGAGGAGATGCCGGTTCGGCAGTCTCCCGTTGCCTTGCACGTCTCGCTGAAGGGACTGGGGAAGGAGCCGGGCGCGCGCGCAAGGGCGTTTCTGCGGCTGCGCGAGGTTCTCGAAGACACGAGGCTCTTCGGTGGGAACCGGGGCCCCTACATCGCGCGACGGCTTCGCGAGCTCTCGGTCTCCGCGTCCGACCTGGAGGTCCTCGGACGAGCGCTGGAGCGGGAGCTTCTCGTCGTCATCGAGGTGGACCGCGCGTCCGATATCCGGACGACACTGGAGCTCATCCGGGATCACCGTCTGCGCGCGGTGCTGCTGGGCGTGATCGAGGGGTGGGTGGTGGCCGACGAGATTGCGCGGGCCGGCGTGCCCGTCCTCGTCAACCCGCTCGAGAACCTTCCCGCCACTTTCTCGACGCTCCGAGCGCGCGACGACAACGCCGTGCGTCTCTACGAGGCGGGAGTCACGGTGGCGTTCACCGGCCGCGGTGGGTCACGGCTCGCTCCGAGGCTCCGTCAGCTTGCGGGAAACGCGGTGGCCCAGGGGTTTCCCTACGACGCGGCGATCGCCGCAATCACGAAGGTCCCGGCCGATATTTTCGGGATGATCGATGCGGGCTCCATCCGCCCCGGCTCTCTCGCGAATATCGTCGTCTGGAACGGGGACCCGCTCGAGCTCACGAGCTGGCCGGTAAAGCTGTTCGTGCGCGGGGAGGCGATGCCGCTGCGCTCGCGCCAGGATCTCCTGATCGAGCGCTACGGGCCCTAGAGCTCCGTTTTTTCGATGCGGCGCGAAGGGGTCACCCCGGCCCTCGGGGGATGAGTACGACCTGATGCCCTTGCTCTGCGAAGGATTGAAGACGCGTGGAGTGACGGTGAGAAGGAGTCGTTGCGCAGGTCAGAGGTTCAAGTGCGACGATTCACCCCGATCGGAGGCTGACCTCAGCTACGCCGTACCTCCCCACTCACAGACTCGG
>DAOUZG010000304.1 GCA_030665705.1 Deltaproteobacteria bacterium
CCCCGCGCCGCGATCGGCCACGTCGTCTGGGCCTCCCCGTTTCGGAGAACGACGTACTCCTCGTGGAGGTTGATCGTCGTATCGCCGTGGCTCGGAAGGAGCTGGATCTGTGAGCCGGGCTCGAGGTGAAGATCGGCTCCCTCGTCGATCACCACGTGACCGTGCTCTTCGGAGAGAAAGAGGCAGCGTACGGGAAGATCGACCCCCTCCGGCATCCCGAACTCGTGCGAGAGGGCCTTCATACCGCAGTCGGTGATGGCGATCCGTTCCCGCACGTGGACGACGGTCGTAAGCACCGTGAGGGCGCATTCGAACTCGTCCCGGACCTTTCGGTAGGCTCCGTCCATGAAGACGTAGCTTCCAGCCTGAACCTCGGTTACACCCGGAGCGCTTCCGGCCAGGTCGTAGGTTCCCGTTCCACCAGCGCTCACGATCTCGGGGGTGAGCCCCGCGTCGACCAGTGCCTTGCGGTGCGTCTCGAGGGTTCTCATCGCCTCGTGCCCCAGGGACTCCCGCTTCTCGCGATCCGGCACGAGCACCGCGTGCCCCTCGTAGCCCATCAGTCCCCGGTAGGCGACGCGGCTCTTGGAGATCTGTCGCGCAAGCTCAACCGTCTGCTCGGGCTCATCGCTGCCGCAACGGTGCATCCCCACGTCCGCCTCGATGAGTGCACCGAGCCGGGCACGCGCACCCGAGAGCGCTCCGTCGAGTGCTTTGACCTGGCTCGGGTGGTCGACCGCAACCAGGAGCTCCGGCAGGACCTCCGCGAGCGCGACGAGTCGCTCGAGCTTGCGTCGGCCGATCACCTGATTCGCGATGAGAACAGAGGTGCGTACCCCGGAGGAGGCAAGCGTCTCCGCCTCGCCCACCTTGGCGCAGGTGATGCCGATCGCCCCCGCCTCGAGCTGGAGCCGCGCCACCGGCGGACACTTCGGGGTCTTGAAGTGCGGACGAAGCTCGGCGGTGCGTCCGCGGAAGAACTGAGCCATCCGGTCGATGTTGTGCTCGACGCGATCCAGGTCGAGCAAGAGAGCGGGAGTATCGACCTCCTCCAACTTCACGCGTGCATGCTAGCATGCCGGCCGTGCTCGCCCGGACTCTATACTCGGTCGCCGCCGTTCTTCTCGCCGCATCCCTGCTGGCGATCCACAGGGGCGCCGGGTCGGTGACCCACTATCCGGTGACGCTGCCCGGCGGGATTCCCGCGATCGTCTACGAGCCGGGTCCTCCCCGCGACATTTACCGCGACGCGCCGTCCGACCGGCGGTACCCCGTGGTCGTGCTCGCGCACGGCTTCTCCGCCAGCAAGGGTGTCATGGATGTGCTTGCCCGACGGCTGTCACGCGCCGGCTACGCCGTCATCACCTTCGACTTCCGAGGGCACGCCTTTAACTCCACCCCGTTCGGCTACGGCTGGGCCCGCGAGGGCCTCTACGAGGATCTCGACAAGGTGGTGCTTTACGCCTCTGCTCAGCCCCAGTTCGATTTCGAGCGCCTCATCCTGGTGGGACACTCCATGGGGGGTGGAGCGGTGCTCGGCTACGCGTCTCGCCATCCCGGCGCTGCTGCGGTCGTCGGGATCTCGGCCGGAGGGCGACCCGATGGTCCCTACCCGCTCCCGAACACGCTCCTGATCTGGGCGAGCGGAGATCCGCGATCCATCCGGACGACCCAGCGAAGCATCGGGGCGCGCCTTGCCGATCTCGAGCGCCTGGTCCTCGAACGTACCTACGGGGATCCGTTGCGCGGGAGCGCGGTGAGGATCTCGGAGGTCGATCGAAACGACCACCTCACGATCCTCTACTCGGCGGAGGCCGCGCGACGGATCCTCTCCTGGCTCCGCGAAACCGTGCAGCCGCCGCCCGATGGGCCGGTTCAGCCGGCCTCGGACGGACGGCTCGCGTGGGCCGGGCTGGGGCTCCTGTGCGCGGTGGTGCTTCTGTTCGGAGCTGCGCGGGTTCTCGCACCCGCGCCGGGCGGTGGTACCCGCGAGCGCTCGGTCGATGCGCGTGAGGCCTTGCTGCAACTGTTCGGAGCGCATCTCGCGACGCTCGTGCTCCTCGGGGGCGTCGATCCGCTCCTGGGGGGTGGCATGCTCGGGCTGGTTCCGTTGGTCGGGGGCGCGGAGCTGATGGCCTTCTTCCTGGTGAGCGGACTCTCTCTGTTCGGTCTAGCGCTTCTTCGAGGCGGCCCCCGCCCGCGCCTTGCGCCGAACGGCCACGAGATCGTTGCAGCCGCCGCGCTGACGCTCGGCGTTTACGTCGTCCTCGTGGCGGTCCTCTCCCCGTTCTGGGACCTACGGCTTGCCCCGCACCGAATCCCGTGCGCGGTCGGCACGATGCTGCTCTGCCTCCCCTTCTTTCTAGCCACGGACTGGAGCCTTCGAGGCGACACTCGCACGCGGCGCTGGCTCTCGCCGCTCGGAAAGCTCGTGACCTTCCTGTTCATCGTCGGGGGTGCCGTGGTGGGGCTGCT
>DAOUZG010000278.1 GCA_030665705.1 Deltaproteobacteria bacterium
AACGTTTCGGACACGTTAGGGATCCAGAGCCGCATCCGCTGGATCGTCGAGCCGGGTGACGAGATCTGGCTCGTCTTCAACCAGGGTTACGAGGCGAGCCACAGCCACGTTCGGTCGATCTTTTCCGACGTCACCTTCAAGGTCGGGTACACGTTCCGGTTCTAGTGTCCTGTCCCGAAAGCTCATCGGCCCCGCTTCGTGCGATCCGGCTCCCTCGGGAGGCGCACCCTGTGCGCCAGGATCCTCCGTCTCAGTCCGCAGGTCCGCTGTAGCGAGCCTCCGTGCCGCGGGAGGTCCCGTGGTGGGCCACAGCGGAACGCAGGTCCTCGAGGAGCGTGTCCGCGACGCGCGCGTGGATGGGACTCACCATCATATGCAGTGCATTTGGACCAGTCTGGCGATCCAGATGCCAGCCGCGGTCGTCCATCACGTCCGCGACCGCAAAGATGTCGATCTTCTCGGAGCCGAACGAGAGGAGGGTTGCGAGGGGATCGCCCCAGACCCGAAGCTCCGGGATCGCCTCGATCCCGCTCCGGATCCGTTGCGCCGCTTCGTAGGCGTTGGAAACGAGCCGCCGATACCCCTCCTCTCCGAGGTAGTGGATCACCGCCCAGGCCGCGGCGATCGGCGCCGCCGGTCGCGCACCCGCCATCGCGAACGACCCGTAGAATCCACCGGGCCAGTTGTCGAAAACGAACAGCTGGTACTTCATGAGGTGGTCGCGCTCGCGGTGAAGCACGACCGAAGCCCCTTTCGTGGCGTATCCGTACTTGTGCACGTCGGCCGACATCGTGGTGACGCCCGGAACCCGGAAGTCGAACGGCGGGATCGGATGGCCGAGCTTCTCCAGGAACGGGAGGAGAAACCCCCCAACACACGAATCGGTGTGGAACGAGATTCCGCGCTCTGACGCGAGCGCCGCGAGCTCGGGAATCGGATCGACCGTTCCGAACGGGTAGTTCGGCGCAGACCCCACGACGAGTGCCGTCTGCTCGCCGATGAGGCCGGCCGCCGCATCGACATCGGCCCGTAGGTCCTTGTCCAACGGAATCTGCTTGGTCTCGAGCCCCAGGTAGGTCGCCGCCTTGTAAAAGGCGGGGTGGGCTGACTCGGGAAGGACGATCTCGGGCTTCGTCACCCCGCGTTCGGCACGTGCGCGTTCGCGTGCCGCCTTCACGGCCATGATGATCGACTCGGTTCCCCCGGAGGTCATGCAGCCGTCCGCCCCCTCGGGTGCGTGCAGCAGCGACGCGGTCACCCCCACGACGTCGATCTCCATCTGACGGAGGCTGGGGAAGCGGAAGGGGTTCAGCGCGTTCTCGAACATGTAGAGGTTGTTGGCGTCGCGGAGTAGCTCATCCACCTCCTCCCCAGCGGGGTAGATGAGGCTCCAGGTCCGTCCCCCCTGCCAGTCGGCATCGGCCTTCTTGAGCGTCCGCATGCGCTCGAGGACCTCCTCGCGGGCCAGACCCTTTTCCGGAAACATCGGTCGAGAACTCTTCGGTTGCGACATAGGGCCCTATCATGAACGAGCGGGCCGCTGCGCACCAGAGCCGCAAGCCGGCAGACGGGATGGAGAGGAGGAGTTCCGTGTCGGAGACCGTGGTGGAGATCGAGGTCCCCGGTCGCCTCTGCCTGTTTGGCGAGCACTCCGACTGGGCCGGGGGCTACCGGGTCACCCATCCCGACCTGCATCGGGGCTACTGTCTCGTCACCGGGACTGATCAGGGCCTCTCCGGATGGGCGCAGCCCTGCGAGGGGGTCTTCGAGGTCTCGAGCGTCCTGCCAGGCGGCGAGCCGGTGGCTCCCCTGAAGATCGACCTTCGCGCGGGGACGCTGTCGGAGGCCGCGGCGGAGGGCGGGTTCTACAGCTACGCCGTCGGGGTCGCCGCGGAGATGGTGACCCGGTACCCGGTCCGTGGCCTTCACCTGGAGATCGTGCGCGCGGACCTCCCGATCCGGAAGGGCCTCTCGTCGTCGGCGGCAATCTGTGTGCTGGTGACACGCGCCTTCAACCGCGTGCATGGCCTCGGCCTCTCGGTGCGAACGGAGATGGAGCTTGCCTACCGCGGAGAGCGTCGGGCCGGCTCGGAGTGCGGCCGCATGGATCAGATCTGCGCGTTCGGGCGCCGGCCGACGCTTCTCACTTTCGATGGCGACGACCTCGAGATCGAGCCGCTTGCCCCCGGCTGCACGGTGTGGCTTCTGGTTGTGGATCTATGCGCGTCGAAGGACACGCGCCGAATCCTCGCCGACCTGAACCGCTGTTTCCCCGATACGCCGGGCGCCCTCCCGGTGAGCGTGCGGAGGGCCCTCGGACCACGAAACGCCGAGCTCGTGCGCGGGGCCCGGCAGGCGCTTCTCGAGGGGGACGCACGAGGCGTCGGGGTGCTTATGTCCGAGGCCCAGGTTCGGTTTGACCGCGAGATCGCCCCGGCCTGTCCGGAACTCCTGGCGCCGCGACTCCATCAGGTGCTCGAGCACCCCGCTGTGAAGGAGCTCGCCTGGGGAGGCAAGGGGGTGGGCTCCCAGGGGGACGGCTGCGCACAGCTCGTCGCGCGCGGTCCGGAGGAGCGGGAAACGCTCGCGGCGTGTCTCGAGAGGGAGCTCGGAGTCGTGTGTCTTCCGCTCACGATCCGACCGGATGCGGAGCGCTCGCCCGGGACTCTCGACGGGCCCGCGTGAGCTTCAGGCGTCGGTCAACGCGAACTCGGCAACCGCGCTGCGCAGTCCCTCCGGGTTGTCGAGCATCACCGAGTGCGACGCTCTCGGGATCTCGACGAGGGTGGCACGCGGCGCGGCTTCTACCATCCGCTCGGCGGTATCGGGGGAGAGCACATCCGAGGCCGCTCCGCGGACGATCAGGATCGGACACGGGATGCGCGCCAGCGCATCCCAGAGCACCTTCGTCTCTGCATCCGCCCACGCACGCCACTC
>DAOUZG010000307.1 GCA_030665705.1 Deltaproteobacteria bacterium
GGCGTCGACGGTTTCTCGATCGGCTCCTCTCCGTCGACGGGACAGAACGTGTAGCTGTCCCCCCGGTCGGCCTGATCACGTAGTCGGAGTAGACCGTGAAGAGCGCTGCCCGTGCGCGTGTCGTTCAGCGTGACCGTGCCGTCGGGCAAGGCCTCGACGGAGAGCCACTCGTTTCGGATCCGGCTACCCTCGTCGCTACGCGGGGACGGAGTCTCCGAGGAAGCGGGCCGCAGGCCGAGACTGCGATAGCCGTGTGCAGAGAGGTCGGGGACCCACACATCGAACTCCACCCGTGTCGCGAACCGCACGTGGAGCCCGACGGAGGCGAGCCCGGGGTCTGCGAGCAGGGCCTCGAGCGCCTTTAGGCCCGCCTTGACCGAGTCCATGTCAGGCTCACCCGCCTCGGCGAGGACGAGCTCGACGCGGGCCCTCGGTCCAGCCCGTTCCACCTCGACCTGTTGAACGGCGAGCCCGACAACGCGACCGTCCTCCACGCCCCGCACGAGCGCCTGGAGCTCGCCTGGCTCGAACTCGAGGTTCGCGAGCTCTTCCCGCTCCCGTCGAAGGACCCGATGCGGAAGCACGCGCCCTTCGGGATCTACGACCTCGAACGGATCGAGCCCCGCACCGAGCTGGAGAGAGACCCGTGCGAGCTCGGTCCGCGATGTCGCCGCCGCGTCAAAGACGACCACCGAGCTGCGCGCCCCCTGGCTTTCCAGGGCGGCGGTGTCGACGACGCTCGCGAGCGCCGCCAGGCTCTGCCGAGAGATCTCCTCCGCAATCTGCTCGACCTGGTCAAACCGCGACCGCATCGCCTCGTGGACCGGGTCCACCGAGCAGCCACAGATGGAGTCGTGGGGCTGGCAGGTCAGCAGGAGCCTCCAGGCCTCATCGAGAAGGGCGGCGGCCCCTCGAAGACGAGGGGTCTCCACCTGTCCCGTCAAGACGGGGGAGTCGGGCTGATCGCCGCAGAAGTGATCCGCCCACGAAAGAAACGGCTCGGCCCAGCGTTCGAGAAGACGCTCGCAGTGGTCATTTCGCTGCTTGATCCACATCCGGCTCGAGAGAACACCGGGAAGGAGGTGATGCCGTTTGGGGCTTCGCAGCTCCCCGCACACGACGGGAAGCTCGATTCCCCGTCCCTCCACCTCTTCTCGGACCTCCCCGAGGTAGGCCCCCAGACTCGAGAGGAGCCAACGGTCCCCTTCCGGGGGGCGAGTCCGGAGCAGCGCGGGGATTTCGGGCTGAGGCTCGTGGTGATCGGTTCCGTTGAGAAGAAGACGGTGCGACACCCGACTATGTTGCGCGAGCCTCTCACTCCGCCTGCTTACGACGGCCCGAAAAGCCTCCGGCTCCGCGGGGAGCCGGGCCGCGTTGTCGTAGCCGTCCCGTAGATACGCCAGAAGCACGCGGGACCCGTCGGGCGCCTCCCACCAGAGCTCGCAAGGCTCGTCGGAGAGGCCGCGCCGAAGTGCCGCGGTCTCGATCCCGAAACCCCGCAGGATCTGGGGAAGCTGGCCCACGTGCCCGAACGGATCGGGGACGTAGCCGACGTCCATGCGCCCGCCCAACTCCCCGGCCACACGCGCCCCCCGCGAGAGGTTCCGAAGGAGGGACTCGGGACTCACCAGGAACTCGTCGGGCAGGATGCTCCAGGGCCCGATGAGAAGCCTGCCCGTCGCGACGTGTCCCACGATCTCCTCGCGCCGCTCGGGCCGGATCTCCAGATAGTCCTCGACGACGATGGTCTGACCATCGAGTGTGAAGTGGAGGTAGTCGGGCTGCTTGCGGAGGATGTCGAGCAGGAAGTCCACCAGATGGACGAGCTTGATGCGCATCGTCTGAAACGGCAGGTACCATTCGCGGTCCCAGTGCGTGTGCGGGACAAGGTGCAGGTTCGCCATCCGGAGGGCCTCCCTGAAAATATTGTATCCCGCGGGAGTGAGGGCGAGAGACGAGGCAGGCCCCTCCGGTCGCATCGGGTGACGGGTGACGCGAGCGCCGGGGCTTGAGATGGGTTCTAGTAGACGCCCCCGAGCTTGCGGTGATCCCAGGAGACGATCCGGTCGGGTTTCACCCGGATCTCGACGCGCTTGGCGGCCTGCCGCCGCATGGTCTCCTTCAGCCCCTCGGCGGCGCTCGGATCCAGACCCTGGTGGCGCACGCTGATGGCCATCAGGGTCGGGAGGATCGCATCCGTCTCCTCGGTGATCTCCGCTCGGCCGTAGCAGAGGACACCTCGCAGCTCCTCGTACCGCTCGCCCGCCTCGAAGAGGAGACTGACCCGGGGGTCCTTTCGGAGGTTCAGCACCTTCTGGCTCTTCGCAAAGGTCGTCATCCGGATCGCCTGCTCGTCATCGACGATGAACCACATCGGCATCGGGTGCGGGAGACCACCCG
>DAOUZG010000104.1 GCA_030665705.1 Deltaproteobacteria bacterium
ATTCGCTGATAACGCGTTTGTAGGCCGCGATTGCGTCATCCCACGCTTCGTTGGCCTGGTGGATTTGCCCGACGGTGGTCAGTGCCTGTCCGGCCTGGGCGTGGAGGGGGAAACTGTCGACGAACGATTCCAGCACGTGCAGGGCCTCGACCCAGCGTTTCTCGCTCTTGAGCTTCGTGCCGATCTGGAAGATCGCGTTCTGGATGGTGGCGTCGCCGCCGCCCCGCTCCCCACGACGAGGAGCGCCCCGTCGCAGAGGTCCGCGAGCGTCGTCGCATCCGGAAGCACGAGCACGGGAGGGGTATCCACGATGATGGTGTCGAACCGCTCGTAAAGCTCGCCGAGCAACTCCTCCATCCGCCGGGAGGCTAGAAGCTCCGAGGGATGGGCGGGCACCGAGCAAACCGGGAGGACCGACAGCCGTGTATCCGGGACCTCGGCGAGCGCTTCGTCGAGCGACGCGTGTCCCTCCAACACCTCGGCCAGCCCCACCTCGGGAAGCTCCCCGAACGCCCGATGGATACCAGGGGTCCTGAGGTCCGCATCCACGAGGCAGGTCCTGTGCTCGAGCTCGAGACCGAAGCAGAGTGCCATGTTCACGGCGGTGGTGGTCTTCCCCTCGCGGGGCACGGCGCTCGTCACGATCAGGCTCCGAACGGTGCGTCCCCGGCGGATCGATTGGATGCGTGCCCGCAGGCTCCGGTACTGCTCGGCCACCGCTGACTCGGAGTCGGTGAGGACGACCCGCGACCGCCGCACATCCAGGAGGGTCTTCGCGCGCTCACGTCGACGCGTGAGCCTCCCCGGAGCCGGTAGGGGTCGATCGAGCACGTGCTCGAGAGAGCCGGCCCCCCCACGGGCTCCGCCGTGGCTGGCTCGCTGCTCCTCCGCACGTTGGAGCGCATCGTGAATCCTGCCCATCGAATTGCCTCCCTCTCTAGCCCCTCGCGTTCCCGTTCATCCGGGGGCGCCCGAACAGACGCCGCAGCCACCCGACGCGCACCGCGCGAACGGTCTCCGCGGGCTCCGGCAGGGGATCCCAGTCGCTCAAGCCGATCTCCTTCGCGGCCTCGTCCACCACCCGGGTCGAGATCCGCGGAATCTCCCGTGCAAACGCGGTCAGGAGGGCGTTGTCGCACAGGACGTTGATGACCCGCGGAATCCCGCGGGAGCAGGAGTGGACCGCTCGAAGCGCAGCGCTGGTGAAGAGCTGTCCCGTGTCGTGGCCCGCGATGAGAAGCCGCTCGCGCACATACTCGATCGTCTCTCTGGGTGTGAGCGTCTCGAGCCGGAAGCAGAGCTCTACGCGCTGACGAAGCTGACGCAGCTCGGGGCGGTGGAGCTTCAGGTCGAGCTCCGGCTGCCCGACCAGCATGATCTGGATGAGCTTTGATTGAGGCGTCTCCAGATTGGACAGCATCCGGATCTCCTCGAGAAGCTCCGCTGAGAGGTTCTGAGCCTCGTCGATAATCAGCAGGGTCTGCTTTCCCTTCCGAAGTCGGTCGATCAGGTAGTTGTTTAGACGGTGCAGCGCCGCGCTCTTGCGAAACGGCTCCACGGGCTCGAGCCCCAGCTCGTCGAACACGTAGGTGAAAAAATCCTCGAGTGAGAGGACGGTGTTGAAGATGTAGGCGGTCTGCACGTCGGGATCGAGCGTCCGCAGCAGCGCGTTGAGTACCGTGGTCTTGCCCGTGCCGACCTCGCCGGTGAGGACGATGAAGCCTTTGCGCTCGCGTACCGCGTAGACCAGTGTGGCGAGCGCCTCCCGGTGGCTCTCCGAGGCATAGAAGAATCGGGGATCCGGGTTTACCCGGAACGGCTCCGCATCGAATCCGAAAAAGTGGTTATACATCGCCCCGTTTTCCCGCCGCGACGTCCGGAGTGGCGCGCAGCCCTGCGTGCCCGTCCGCACGCACGTGGTAGAAGAGCAACCCGCCGACGAGCAGCAGCGCGAGAACCACAACACACGAGAGACCCCACCGGAGCTGTCGCGCGCGGCGCGCCGCCACCTCGCCGGGAAGCCGGATCACGGATACCGCGGCCAGCACGGGAACCCCCAGCACCTCCTGCAGGTCGCCCACCGAGTAAAAGCTCCGGTCGGCGACTTCCCTGAACACCAGCAAGCTGGCACCCAGCATCAGGCCGAGGAACGTCGCAACCACGAAGACGAGCGGCCGGTTCGGGCGAGCCGGGGACTCCGGGGGCATCGCAGACTCGATCACGCGGAAGCGCTCCCCCTTCTGCTTGAGCTCCATGGAACGTGCGATGTCCGCCTCGGCTCGCTTGAGCTCGAGCGTCCGGATGAGCTGCGTCAGATTTTCCGAAGTCCCCTCCAACGCCCCGAGCTCCGCGTCCCGGCGCGGGGTGTTCTCGATGCGGCGCTCGTACACCGCGATTTCTTTCCCGATCCCCTCGATCTCGCTCCGCACTACGTTCATCCCCACCTGGTAGTTCCGGAGCTCCCGCAGCAGCTGCGCCTCCTGCGGCGATACCGGGCGTGGCGTTCCCTCGGACTCCTCCTCCGCGATCTGCTGTTCCAGCTGCGCGATCTCCGCTCTGGCGGCAATCACGTCGGGGTGCCGATCGGTGTAGCCCCGAGAGCGGTAGTTGTTGAGCTGCAGCTCGAGCACGCTCTTGCGTCGGACCGGGTCGTCCTCCGCGCCTGAGCTCGCGACCCGCATCGCCCGGACCTGCTCGCGCAGCAGGGCCACCTGGCGTTGTGCGATCTCGAGCTCGCTCCGCTTCTGCCCCAGCACCTGGGTCAGCCGATCCACCGAACGGCGGTTCGACTCGAGCTGCTCCGGGAGCTCGCCGAGATGCTGCTCCTTGTAGGCCGTGATCTGCTGCGCCACCTCCGTGAGATCAACCTGCCGGGTCCGAAGCTCGGCCCGGATGAAGTCGCTCGTGTCCTCCGCGTCGGCAGCCCGCAGCTCCAGGTTCTCGCGGATGAACTCCCGGGCGAGCTCGTTCGCCACAGCCGCCACCGCCTCGGGGCTCGGGCCCCGGTAGGCAATCCGGAACGAGTCGATCTCGATGGGTCGCCGCGGGTCCACGATGGGAGGCAGAATCGGCTCGATCGTGATGTCGAGCCGCATCCGCTCCACCACCGCTTCGCGGGGGGCGTGGAGCTCCGCATACAGTCCGAATTCGTCGATGATCCGACTCAGGCTGTCCCGCGAGAGGATCTGGAGTCGGATGTTGTGAAACCGGGCTTCCTTGTCCGGAACCACCGTGGTTTCGACCAGCTTCTCCGGGATGCCCTGCGGTTCAATGAGAATGGTGGTACTCGCCTCGTACTCCGGCGGGAGCCCGACGGCCAGTCCCAGTCCGAGCAGAATGCCGAGCGCGCAAGGAACGACAAACCACCAGGCCCGCCTGCGCAAAATCCTGCTCGCCTGCTCGAGGTTGAAGCCCGTCTCGCCGCCCGTCTGTGTCGCTCCCATCGTTCCCTCGCTGTCGCCAGCCGAGCCTACCTCGGCCGTCTCTCCGGACTGCGGATGCCGTCCGCTCATTCGGACTCCGGTCGGCTCCGCAGGGCGAAGGGCCCCTTCCTCTCCTAGAGCTTTGCGGAGAGCGCCGGATGTTCCGGCGCCCGCACCCGCTGCCGACGCGGAGCTGTCACTTGCGACAAGTGTGCCAGTTTCGCCCTCGCTTCGGGCCGTTCTCGGGATACCGGGGTGAGGGAGTGTGGAGAACTCTTCCGTTTACAGGAAAGGGATGTTCACACGGAAGGGAAAAATTCTTCCACTCACTTGCCCAGAAATGGCAGATTTGTCCAGAAAAGCGAAGAGAAATCCCCTCGGGTCCAGGGACCTGAAGGCCCCGAAGAAGAGATCGGGCTTCGCAGGGCTACACGGAGAGAGCAGAGCCTGACCCACAGGGCCCGCCCCTGCGATCATCCATCGGCCAATCCGCACTCCTTGATCTTCTGGAGGAGCGTTTTGTAGCTGACCTCTAGGATCTTCGCGGCCTTTTTCCGGTTCCAGTTGGTCTGGTGGAGGACACGCTGGAGGGCTTCCCTCTCGGCTTCGCGGGCCGCGCGCCGGCCGATCTCTTTCAGGGAGATCTTCGTCTCCAGCTCGGCTTCGGGCGCCGCATTCCCCTCCTTGGGCTCCTGGGGGAGCGCCTCAGGGCCCGAGGGCTCCGGCTCGGCCGCGGCCAGGATCTCCGCCAGGATCGTCTCCTCGGCCCCCAGCACCACGATCCGCTTGATCATGTTCTCGAGCTCACGGACGTTCCCGGGCCAGAGGTGGCCCAAGAACGCCTCCTCGAGCGGGTGGGAGAGACGCGGACAGGGACGGTTGTACTTCTCGCTGTAGATGCGCAAGAAGTGCTCGGCCAGGACCAGGATCTCCTCGCGCCGCTCGCGGAGCGGGGGGACGCGCACGTTCACGACGTTGAGCCGGTAGTAGAGATCCTCCCGGAACGTGCCCTGACCGACCATCTGCTCGATGTTGCGGTTCGTCGCCACAACCACCCGCACGTCCACGTGAATGTCCTTGTTTCCGCCGAGCGGGGCGAACTCCCCGTCCTGCAGGACCTGGAGAAGCTTGGCCTGGAGGGCCGCGCTCATCTCGGCGATCTCGTCGAGGAAGATGGTCCCCGCGTTGGCGATCTCGAATTTCCCGGGTTTGCGCGTGGAGGCTCCCGTGAACGCCCCCCGCTCGTAACCGAAGAGCTCGCTCTCGAGGAGCTCCTCCGGGAGGGCCGCGCAGTTAACCTTCACAAAGGGCTTACTTCTGCGGTTGGAGAGGTCGTGCAGGCTCCGTGCAATCACCTCCTTCCCCACGCCGCTCTCGCCGTGGACTAGGACCGTGACATCGGCGTCGGCCACCTGCTCCAGCGTCTCCCGGATCCGACCCATCTTCTCCGAGGCCCACTGGAAGCGCGAGTGCTCTCGCGCCTGCTGCTCCGCGAGCCGCTCGCGCAGCTCCTCGCGCTCCTCGCGCAGGCTCTCCTTCTCGAGCACCTTGCGGATCGCGAGGTCGAGCTCCTGCTCTTCGAAGGGCTTGTTCAGGTAGTCGGCGGCGCCGGCGTTCATCGCCTCGACGATGGAGGTCGCCCGGCCCACCACGGAGAGCATGATCACCGGGATCTCGGGGCGGAGCTTCTTCATCTTCCTCAGCGTCGCGATGCCGTCGAGCCCCGGCATCATGATGTCCAGCAGGATGACCTGCGGGGACACGTCGCCCTTGAGTAGTTCGAGCGCCTTCGGCCCGTTCTCCGCCAGCAGGACCTCGAACCCGCGAAGTGAGAGGAGGCTCTTGAGATAGGTCCGGATCGCTTCGGCGTCGTCGACCACCAGCACCTGCGGACCCGAGTCCGGGGTTCGGGCGTGGCTGCGTATCTTCGACACCGCGACCTCCCTACGACTCCACAGGCAGCGTAACCCGGAACATGCCGCCCCCCGGCGCGGGGACCGCCTCGATCGACCCGCCGTGCGCTTCGACAATTGTCTGACAGACCGCCAGCCCAAGTCCAACCCCTGGGGTCTCGCTCCCCTCGGCAGCCCGCCCGCAGACGAAGGGCCGGAAGATCCGTGTCACCTCGTCGGGATCCACGCCGGGGCCTTCATCGCGAACGGCAATCCAGACAAGTTCCCCCTCCTCCGCCTCCTCCAGGCCGGTCTCGACGCGGACGGTCGAGCCCCGAGCTGTGAACTTCAATGCGTTCGTGAGGAGGTTCGTTACGACTTGTTCGATGCCGAGGGGATCCACATGAAGGGCATCCGCATCCGGATGAAGGGAGAGAACGAGGCGTACCTCACGCTCCTCGGCGAGTGGATGGACGGCGCTCGTGGCCTGTCGCACGATATCTGGCAGGCTCACGGGCTTTCGGACACCCGAGATGTCGCTCGCCTCCTCTTCCGGGCCCAGGCAGAGGAGACGATCGAGGAGGGTCTCGACACGGGAGGCCGCGCGCCGAACCTCTTCGAGGAAGTCCCGCTGCATCGGCTCGATCGGGCCGACGCGTTCGTCGAGCAACATCCGTGCGTATCCCGTGACGACGGTAATGGCAGTCCGAATCTCGTGCTCCACCATGGCGAGCTGTTCACACGAGGGCCCGACCTCGGGAGCCCGTCCACACCCGTGCCCCGCCCCTTGGCTCAGGCGCCAGACCTCCTGCTCGAGCATCCGCTCCCGGGAGCGGTCGACGACCAGAAACAGGCGTGGGGTCGCCTGGCGGATCGAGATCGGAACCGCCTCCCCCCGGGCGGAACGGAGCTGGGCTACCTCGATGGAGCCGAACTCCGCAATCGGTCGCCCCTCGGGGTCGGTCACGAGGTCCTGGAGCAGTCGGCCGACCACGCGCTCGGGGGCCTCCCCGACCATGCGGGCGAGCGAGGCGTTGACCCCTGCAATGCGCGACCCGTCCAGGAGGAGCACACCTTCCTCGAGGCGCTCGAGGAGCGCTACGGCCTCCAAGGCGTCAGCAAGTGCGGGGACGAACGTATCCTGTCCAGGTTTGCTGGACATCGTCATCTTTCCGTCTATCGGGTTTCAGCCGGTCCGGGATTACCCCCGGTCGGAGGGTGAGCCATGGCTCCAGAAGGGACGCTGACCGAGCGAGAGCGGCTGGAGGCGCTCCGGCGGCTGATCGGGCACCACAACCACCGGTACCACGTCCTGGACTCCCCGGAGATCTCAGACGCGGAGTACGACCGGCTGTTCCGCGAGCT
>DAOUZG010000217.1 GCA_030665705.1 Deltaproteobacteria bacterium
ACGGCAGCGCCGCGGATTCGCCGCTCGGCGAAGAAGACCTGCGTCACGAGGGCGATCAGCGCCGGCATCGTGAACCCGAATCGGCGCTCCGCCGGATCGACCGTCTTGGACATGATCGCCGTGGCCTCGGCGGTGGTGACGTTCTTCATGCGCTCGCCCGCAACCACGAGCACGTCATCCGCCTCGCCAGACGCGATCTTGTGACAGGCCTCGTGGAACGCGGCCGCGCCCGTGGAGGAGGCCGTCTCGGAACGAACAGCGGGGACCCCGATCAGGCCCAGCCGATCCGCGATCTTGGCGGCGATGTTGGCGCGGTTCTCGAACTCCTCCGAATCCATGATCCCCACCTGAATCGCATCGAACGACTGGATCGGGGACTCCTGGAGGGCACGCTGGTAGGCGTCCTTAAAAAGATCGAAGATACTGCCGAATACTTTTCCAGTGAGGTCGACCTTGGTCAGCCCGACCGCCGAGATGTAGACGTCGCGTCCCCCCGACCACATCATCTGCAGGGTAAAGACTTTTCGGAGGAAGATCATGCGACGGCTGCTCGTGTTCCTCGTCGTGGCGGCGATCGGGGTCCTGATCGTCTTCGCGTTGTACCCCACGTCACCGAGGATCCCCGAGGCTGGGGTGCTCGTCCTCGAACTCGGGGGCGAGCTGGAAGAGCGGCCGCCGCTGGATCCGGTCTCGAGGATCCTGGCGAAGGGCCCGGCTTTGCCGACCGTGCTGCTCCAGCTCGAGAAGGCAGCCCAGGACGAGCGAGTTCGGGGAGTCCTCCTGCACATCCGTCCGCTCTCGATCGGATACGCCCGTATTCAGGAGCTGCGCGATGCGGTGACGCGGCTTCGGGCCCAGAAGAAGTCCGTCTCGGCCCTTCTCGACATGGCCACCCTCAATGCGACACGCGAGCTCTACCTCGCCTCGGCAGCAGAGCACGTCTACCTGGTGCCGGGTTTCGCGGGCCCGTTCGCGGGGATTGCGGGCGAGTACCTGTTCCTGGGCGGGCTGATGGAGAAGGTCGGCGTTCAGATCGAGTACGAGAGAGTAGGCGCCTACAAGTCCGCCCCGGAGACCCTGGCCGACCGGAAGATGAGCCCCGAGGGGCTCTCCATGATGAACCAGCTGCTCGACACGCTGTTCGATCAGATCACCCGAGGGATCGCCCTGGGCCGGGGCACGGAGGTGGTCCGGGTCCGGGAGCTCGTGGATCAGGCACCGACGACGGCGAAGGACTACCTGCGTACGGGGCTCGCGGACGGCGTCGCGAGCCGCGAAGAGGTGGTCGAGCTGCTCGGTGGTGAAGACGCAGAGGAGATCGCCTACGAGACCTACGTCGAGGTCGATCCACGCACGCTGGGCCTGCGCACCGGCCCGAGCGTGGCCCTGATTTTCGGGGAGGGCACGATCGTCCAGACGCGGAGCCGGCGCTCGATGGGCGGAGACGACTTCTCCGCCGATCAGGTCGTGCGGGCCCTGCGGGACGCCGCGGAGCATCCGGACGTTCGTGCCATCGTCCTACGGATCAACTCGGGTGGCGGATCGGCGCTCGCCTCCGATGCAATTTGGCGGGCGGTCCGTGAGGTGAAGGAGGAGACACCGGTTGTCGTATCGCTCGCCGACGCGGCCGCCTCCGGGGGCTACTACGTGGCGAGCGCTGCCGATGCCGTGGTTGCCGAGCCAGGCACGATCACGGGCTCCATCGGGGTGTTCCTGATTCGTCCGAGCCTCGGCGAGCTCTACGCGAAGCTCGGCATCCACGCCGAGGTGTTGACACGTGGAAAGCAGGCATCCCTCGTGGCGTCGTCCCAACCACTGACGGCTGAGCAACGCGCCCTCGCGCGGACCCTCGTCCAAGCCCTCTACACCCAGTTCCTCGATCGCGTGGCCGAGGGCCGGAAGATGAGCCCCGAAGAGATCGATGCGGTGGGTCAGGGGCGGATCTGGCTCGGCGAGACCGCCCACACGCTCGGCCTAATCGACGAGATCGGGGGTCTCGGCGTAGCGGTGGAACGGGCCAAGCGAGAAGCCGGGATCGCTCCCGACGTCGATCCCCGTCGCATGATCTTTCCGGGCCCGAGGAATCTGGCCGACCAGGTCCTCGACCTACTCCAGGGCTCTGCCCTCCTCCTGCCGTGGGGGGGGCTCGACTGGCTGGGGATTCCGGAGCCGCTCCGTGGCTGGCTCGAGTCGCTCCCGGGCGAGCCAGCCTACCTCCCCGTCGACTGGCTCGAGATCCGGTAGTCCTCGCTCGGCCCGTCCCGATTCGGACTTGACCGCCTATTCGGACTTGACCGCCTGGACGTGGACGCTCGTCACCGTCTTGAGGATCTCGTGCGCTTCGTCGAGCCCGATTCCAATCCGCTCCGCGCCCTCGCGGAACGTGGGATCCTCCAGCGAGAAGGCGGACGCAGCGCTCCCCTCCTTCAGGATCTTCACGTCGCGAAAGCCCGCCTTCCCGATGGTCTCGAGATACTCTCCCCGAAGGCTCGCGCCCCCCACGCAGCCGAGATAGGCCTCGATGCTGTCCGCAACCTCCCCAGGCAGAGGTCGCTCGAGCACGATGTCGGAAATCATGAGCCTGCCGCCGGGCCGCAGGACCCGAAACGCCTCGCGGAACACCCGGTCCTTCTCGGGGGAGAGGTTGATCACGCAGTTCGAGATAATCACATCGACGCTCGCGCTCTCGATCGGGAGGTCCTCGATGGTCCCCTTCCGGAACTCGACGTTCGTGTAGCCACCCTTGCGGGCGTTCTCGCGGGCCTTGTCGAGCATCTCGTCCGTCATGTCCACACCGATCACCCTCCCGGTCGGACCCACCGCCTGCGCAGAGAGGAACGCATCGAAGCCTGCGCCAGCGCCGAGGTCCACCACGACCTCACCGGGCCGAAGGGAGGCAAGCGCGGTCGGGTTGCCACAGCCCAGGCCGAGATTCGCGCCCCCGGGAGCGGCCTCGAGCTCCTCGTCGGAGTAGCCGATCCGGTGGGCCGCCTCCTCGGCGGCCGCGCTCCCACAGCAGCTCGACCTCTGCTTCGCGACTTCGGTGTAGCCTTCCCGGACCTGATCCCGGACCTCGTCCGCCTCACCAGCGCGCTTCTTCGTGGCCATCTCGATCTCCTTCTCTTTGACGCGGATCCCGCGGACCCGCTCTGAAAGTGTATCCCTAGCCGCAGGCCCCCGGGAGCTCGTCGATCACGTCGACCAGCACCCGGAGCGCGTGCACTACATCCTCTCTGCGTTCGGCCGGAATGCGCTCGAGGATCCGCTCGGTGTAGAGATCGGAGCACTTCTCGAGCTTCTCCGCCATCGACCGGCCTCGTGCGGTAAGCGACACGTAGACGCGTCGTCGATCTTCCTTCTCGTCCCGGGCGCGGCGCAGGAGGCCGTCCCGCACGAGCACATCCACGACACGCGTCACCGTACTCGTGTCGAGGCCCAGACTCTCGGCGGTCTGTCGGACCGTCTTCGGCCCCTCGCGGTGCAGGAGCTCCAGGGTCACGCACTGCGACATGGTGACCCCGAAGCAGCGCTTCTCTCCGCGCTGCAACGCGTTGAACCGCTGATAGAGCAGCGCCAGCGTCTCGCCGAATTTCGACCTGAGGCTCGTGCTAGGCGTCATCCGGTGTATCCTCAAATATTTGTGCAATACACCTAATTGATCCTGCCCGATCCGTCAAGCCCAGCGCGATCCACGGAGCCGCCTCGAGCGCGATGCCGGGATCCGGGGGGGCAGGGGCCAGCCAGCGACCCAACAGGAGAGCTGCGAGGCCGACCGCAAATGCAAGGAGGTGGAGCAGCTCTCCCAGCCTCCG
>DAOUZG010000315.1 GCA_030665705.1 Deltaproteobacteria bacterium
CATCGTCGCCGCTCGAAACGGACTTCGGACTCCAGACGCGGCGCCAGCGCGCCCGCGGCCGCCCCTCCCGAGGAGGAGGAACCCCCGGAGACGCCCGAATCGACGCCTTCGGCCTGAGCGCACACCGTAGGAAACGCCCCAAAAAGGGGACGGACTGGCTTGTGCACGCTAGCTTTCGCTTCTTAAGTCGGGTCCGGGCCCGGCCCGGCCCCGACCCGGCCGGCTTGCGAAACGATTCCGACAGCACGGAGGTCCTTTGGGACGAGAGGAGGGGCGCGTCGCGTGAGCTCGCTCGAGAGGGAACTCGAGGTGGCACGGAACGCGGCGCTCGCCGCCGGCGAGGTGATCGCTCGGCACGCGGAGGGGGATCGCGCGAGCTGGGAGAAGGCCGAAGACAGCCCGGTGACCAAGGCAGACCTGGAGGCGAACAGCGCGATTCTCGAGATCCTCGAAGCCACGTTCCCCGACGACGCGATCCTCTCCGAGGAGACCAAGGACTCCGAGAAGCGCCGGCGCGCCGAGCGCGTCTGGATCGTCGATCCCTTAGACGGAACCAAGGAGTTCATCGCACGGATTCCCGAGTTCGCGGTATCGGTCGCGCTCACGATTCGGGGAGAGCCGGTGGTGGGGGTCGTCTACCAGCCGCTCGACCGTGAGTGCTTTTCGGCCGCACGAGGTTCGGGGGGACACCGGAACGGAGAGCGGCTCCGGATCTCCTCGGCTCGTAAACTCGAGGACTGTGTGCTGCTCTCCAGTCGGACCGAGATGAGCCGACGGCAGGTGGACCCCTACAAGGACTGGTTTCGGGAGGTGCGGCCCGTCGGCTCGGTCGCACTGAAGCTCGCGTGGATCACAGCTGGGCGTGGGGACCTGTGGATCTCGGCCGCCCCCAAGAACGAGTGGGACGTCTGTGCGGGAGACCTTCTTGTCCGAGAGGCGGGAGGCGTGTTCGTGACGCTCGAGGACGGCTCCCGCCAGTACAACCAGGCCGACACGCTCCTGCGCCCCCTCATGGCAGCCGGCTCCCCGGGCTTGCTGCAGGCATTTCGGGAGCGAACCCAACAATGAAACACCCGATTCTCGGGATCCGCCCCGTCTCCGACGCACGGTACGAGATCTTCGGGCTCGATCTCCAGCGGTTCTCCTCGCTTCGCTTCTGGGTGTTCGACCTGGAGGCGACGGGCCTCGATACGAGCCGCGAGCGCGTCACGCAGATCGCCGGAGTGGGGGTCGAGGGGGAGCGCATCCTGGAGGAGGAGGCGTTCAGCCAGCTCGTCGACCCCGGGGAAGGCATCACCATCCCGGAGGAGGTGCAGGACCTGACCGGGATCACCCCGGAACGTGTCCGGGGTGCGCCTCCGTTCTCGGAAGCGTGGCAGGCGTGCCTGGAGGCAGCCCGCGGCTTCGATCTCTGGATCGGTCAGAGCATCTTCGAGTTCGACGTGCCGCTACTCGAGATGGAGCTCACCCGACACGGCCTCGAACCGACCCTCCCACCGATGCTCGACACGGTGGCACTGGCCACGGCGCTGCTGGGCGAGCCGGAGCGGCGCTGGAGCACCACTGCTCTCATCGACCGGTTCTCGGTCAACACCGACGGACTGCGACGGCACGATGCACTGGACGACGTGAAGATCGCCGCCCGAATCCTCCTGCCGATGATCGAGCTCGTCCGCAACGAGCACCACGATCGATTCGTCATTCCGCCCGACCGGCCCGTCAGCATCAAGCGGCACCCTCCGATCAAAACCAGCCCCGAGGGCAACCCCCGTTAGCGGGCGGGGCCGCTGAGCTGCTCCAAGGCGACGTCCTCGACGAACTCGACAAAGGCGTCGGCGAGACAGCGGTTTCGAAAGAGCACCGGATCGGCGCCGAGTGCCATCTCGTCGTCGTTCATCGCGGTCCACTGGGGATAGAGGACGCGGCGGGGACCGTAGCTCTGAGCCACCGGCGTCGGCTCCAGATTAACCCGAAAGCCGAAGCCCAGGAAGGCGAGACACCGATCCGAAGAGGTCTCCCGCGACAGGATCTTGCCGAGCCCATCGAGCGCCGCCCCGATCCGTCGCGTCTCGCGGGCGTGCGACTCGATCCACGGATCGATCTCCCCGCGGAGGCGGACATCCTTCAACCCGTCGCGGAGCTGCGACGCACACGCGAGCCGGACCGCGACCGAACGGCCGAGCTCCTCGA
>DAOUZG010000094.1 GCA_030665705.1 Deltaproteobacteria bacterium
GGTTGGCTGCATCTGCTCAGCAACCTCTTCCTCTTCTTCCTGGCAGCTCCCCCGGTCGAGGATCGCTGGGGGCGGCCGCTGTTCGGCGCGTTCTACCTGCTGGCCGGCATCTTCGCGGGCGGCACCCACGGCTGGATGACCAGCTCGCCCGAGCTACCGCTCGTGGGCGCGTCCGGCGCGATCGCCGGGGTGCTGGGAGTTTTCTTCGTGCGCTTCTGGGCCACGAAAATCAGGTTCTTCTACTTCATATTTCTCGGCTTCTTCATACGTACGGGCACCTTCGAAGCACCGGCCTGGCTCATGCTGCCCCTCTGGTTCGCGAACGAGCTCTTCAACATCTGGATCACGTCAACATTCGGGATCGAGGCCGGAGTCGCCTATTGGGCGCACGTGGGAGGCTTTGCGTTCGGGGTCCTCTTCGCACTGATGGTGAAAAGTCATCGTCTCGAAGAGCGCTTCATCCATGCGGCCATCGAGGAGAAGGTCACACTGCTCGACGGCAACCCCGTCATCGAAGAGGCGATGCAGGCCCGGGAGCAGGGCAACGTCGAGAAGGCGTACGGGCTTCTCGAGAAGGCCAGCCTCGAGAACTCCAACGATCCCGACGTCGCCGTCGTCTTCTGGGACACGGCCGTGAGAGCGGGACGAGCGGAGGCGGCGGTTCCCGCGCTCAGCCGTGCGATCCGTTCCTGCGTCGTACGCGGCGAGGTCGAGCAGGCCGGTGAGTACTGGCTGGAGATGTGCAAGTGGGCGCCTTCGGCGCGGCTCGATCCCACCGCGCTATTCAAGCTCGCGGCGAACCTCTTCGAGCGGGGGGAGGATGCCAAGGCTGCGCGGGCGCTCGAGCAGGCGCTCGATCCGACGAACTCAGGGCTCGGGCCGGGGCTGGCACTGCGCATCGTCGAGCTAGCCCGGGAGCGCGTGCCGCGCGCGGCTCTGAGCGCCGCGCGACGGGCCCTCGAGTTTCCCGATCTGCACGAAGCGAAGCGCGCGCGCATCCTCGAGCTCGTATCGGAGCTGGAGGCGAGCGGCGCGGACAGTGCGCCCATGCCCTCCTCACCCGATCAGGGCGGCGGCGACCCCTCCGCCCCGTGGGAGAAGCCCGGCGCAATCGTACTCCGAGACGACTGGGACGAGCAGGAAGACGAGAAGACACGAGGTCACACGGCCTCCGAGTTCGAGAAATTCAACGAGTTCGTCTCGATGGCACGGTTCAGCGTCGTCAAGGTTGTCGAGGCCGCTCCCACGCTCCTCGCCGATGGCGCCCTCCAACTCCGCCTCGACGATGAAAGCAATGGCCGAATTGGCTACCGCAAGATCAATGCCATTGCGGTGGGCAAGGTCGATGGGCTGGCCGATAAACCCGTCGTCCTCATCGACTTGCTCCTGAACTGGAACGATCTCGACGCAGAGGAGCTTCGTATCCTCCGGCTGCGCAGCGACGGCTTCGAACCCTCCCTGCTCCTCCCTTCGGCGCCGGAGGCATCCGAGCCGCTGGGGATGTTCGTAGAGGAACTCCTCGCGCGGAGCAGGGCAAAGCCTCTCCCGGACCGCGACAGCGCCTGCGGCCGCCCATTGCACGAGTTCGAAAGCCTGGAGGCCTACCAGCGGGAGGTGCTCCAGGTCGAGGAATAGAAGAGGCCCTTCGGTTTCAAACGCGACCCGACCCAGACTTCGAGATTGCCCTTCCGTCGGATTGCCGGGTGCGGCCTAGCCGGGGATCTCCTTGCCGAGATACCGGGCCATGAGGTCGAGCAATCGAGCGTGATTGATGGGCTTGGTGGCGAAGTCGTCGAACCCGGCCCGCAAGCATCGTTCTCGATCGCTCTCCATGGCGTAGGCCGTAAGCGCAATGACCGGTCTCTCGTAGCCCGACTGACGGAGCTGGGACGTCGCACTCAAACCATCCATCTCGGGCATGTCCACATCCATGAGAATGACATCGTAGGGGCTCTCGGCATCCCGAGCCTCGAGTGCCTTCTGAAGCGCGATCCTCCCGTTGTCAGCCACGTCGACCTCGAGCCCCGACTTGCGGAGCAGCAGCTCGATCAGACGCTGGCAGTCGACCCCATCCTCTGCGACCAGCACCCGGCCCTCGAGCTGCGGCGTGGGCGTGGAGGGCGGCGGCTCGGGCTGCTCGAGCGCCTCTAACGGGTTTTCGATCATCGGTACCCCGGTGAGCGGCCCCGTTTCGATCGTCACCGCAAAGGCACTTCCCTCCCCCGGTGTGCTTCGCGCGCTGATCTCACCACCGAGGAGCCCGGCCAGGCGCTTGCAGATCGCCAGGCCGAGTCCGGTGCCCCCGAAACGGCGCGAGGTCGAAGGTTCGGCCTGCGTGAACGGCTCGAACAACCTCGCCTGTTGCTCGGGTGGGATTCCGACTCCCGTATCGAAGACCTCGAAGCGGACGCGCGGGTTCGACGCTTCCGGCAGGTCCTGGAGCTGCACGATCAGACCGACCCTGCCATGGTCCGTGAACTTGATCGCGTTCCCCAGCAAGTTGACGAGAATCTGGCGAAGGCGTGTCGGGTCGTTCGTCACCCTCTCCGGGAGAGGACCGCGGCACTCCACCTCGAACCCGAGACCCTTCTCCATCGCGCGCGCCCGCATCAGGGAGTTCACCTCCCAGACGACCTGCCACGGAGAGAAAGGGATCCGCTCTACGCCGAGACGGCCAGCCTCGAGCTTCGAGAGGTCGAGGATGTCGTTGACGATGCGGAGCAGGTGCTCTCCGTTCTGCCGGATGATCTGCACGGAGGCCGCGCGTTCCTCCGCTGTCTTGTCCGGATCGTCCAGGAGTTCTAGGTAGCCCAGAATGGCCGTCATGGGAGTGCGGATCTCGTGACTGATGTGTGCGAGGAACGCGCTCTTCGCGCGATTGGCGGCCTCCGCGGAAAATCGAGCGACGCGGAGCTCGCGGGCGGCTCGATCGGCCTTCTCGAGACGTTGCTCGGCCGTAGCGAGGCTGTGCCCGATCTGGAGGGAGCGCGCCGTCAGCCGCTCGTTTGCTCGACTGAGGAGCTCCTCGGACGACACCGGCCGACCCACATCCAGGTCGAACCGTGTTGCGGCCTTCGTAATCTCCGGTTCGATCCGGGACAGGATTCCCTCCAGGACCGATTCCGAGAGGCCCAGGACAGACTGCGCGAGCTCGCGCAGGCGCACGACGGCGTTGGGATCGTCGGTGAAGCAGACCACCTTCCCGACCTGTGCCGCGACCCGTAGGACCCGCGCGAGCTGGATCTCGACCGAATCCTCTCCGTCCGCAGCAAGCAGTCGATGGTGGGCTGCAATCGGACGCCAGAGGATGGAGGGTAGACCCCAGCTCCGGATGAGAGCGCTGCCCACCTCCATGTGGTCCGTTCCCAGCTCCGCCCGCTCGAGCACCCACAGCTCCTCGGCCGACTCCCCGAGGCGGCGAAGGACCCCCTCGTACTGCTCCGGCATCGCTCGGTGTAGCGCCAGCACGCCGATGTCCTGCAGGAGTCCGGCGACGTAGGCTTCGTCCTGGAGGGTCGGTTCGCTGCCCACCAGATGTCGCGAGACCAGCGCCGTTGTCAGCGCATGCCGCCAGTGGAGCTTGGGATCAAACGCGGACTCCTCCGCCGTCTTCGTCGCCCCAGAAGCGACCGTGAAGCTCAGCACGATGCTCTCGATCCTCTGTACGCCGAGCGCCCGGATCGCCTGCGGAATGGTGGACGTGGGGCGCGCGGTATCCACCTCCGGTCCATTGGCAGCCCGCAGAAGCTTCGCCGTAAGCACGGGGTCGCACGCGATCACGGAAGGGAGAGCGTCGAGGTCAGGATCCCCCCGCGTGATCAGATCGAGCACTCTCGCCACGATGCCCGACGGCGAGGGCAGATCCGACCTCTCGAGCACGCGCTGTAACACTTCGAGATTCAGGCCCGTTTCTCCCTGCCACCGGTTGGAAGTGGGCCCCTCATCGATCGGCTTCCTCACGGCAAGGCTTAATGGGGGAAGGGGTCACGTCGGCGGGACTCACTCTCCGACGTAGCCGAGGGCGCGCAGCCGGTCCCGCAACGCCTTCGAGAAGACCAGGTCCTTGGTCGGCAACGGGCCGGTCTCCGCGAGAAGCGGTTCCGCGCGTCCGAGGAGGGTGCGCACGCGTTGCGGGTGCTCGCCGGACCGGTCGTTCGTCATCGAGGGATCCGTCGCGAGATCGTAGAGCTCGGCGTCGCCACCATCACTCGAAACCACGGCCTCCTCGCCGGTGCGATAGAGGACCCACTTCCGAGCGAGCCGCCCACCCACGACGCTCGCCAGCACGGGGTCGGGCCACGCGATCGCGACGATGGGATCGCTTCGGGGCGTGTTGGCCATCACGGGATCGAGCGATCCAGCGGGCGCTTCGAGACCGGCGAGCTCCCGCAGCATCGGGTTGAGATCGTGAAGCTGCACCGGAGTCGACACGCGGACGCCGGCCGGCAGCCGCCCGGGGGCCGCGATGACCAGAGGCACCCGCACGAGCTCGGGGTAGACGTGTCCGCGGTGCTCGAGCAGCCCGTGCTCTCCGAACAACTCGCCATGGTCCGAGGTGACCGCGACGATGCTCTGGTCCCGTCCCCTTCCCTCGTACCACCGCGCTAAGACGGCGGCCACCAGCTCGTCGACGAGCGCGAGCTCACCGTCGTAGAGGTCCAGGAGAAGCTCCATCCCTTCGGGAGGGATCTGGAGCGAGCCCCTGAGATAGCTCTCTACCCCCGAGACCTCGACCTCCTCGTTCTTGCGAAGGTCGACGCCCCGGAGCTCGCCCTCGACGAGATAGGGGCGTACCCACTCGGGTGCCGATTCGGGATCGAGCTCGCTCCGCCGCGCCGCTACCCAGGAATTTCCTGTCTCGGTGTAGGGCGCGTGCGCGGTCATCAAATTGATGAACAGAAACAGCGGTCGCGTTTGCGGACGGGCGAGGACCTCCCAGGCGTGCTCCACCACACCGCGGTCTCCCTCGATCTGGTAAGCCTCTTGGAATCCTCGCACGAGTCCCAGCTCGGGCGTAAGCAGCTCATTGGCCGCGATCGACACCGTGTCGTAGCCCGCTCGAACGAAGTGCTCCGCCAGCGTTGGGAGGTCGGACCGCATTCGGGTCGCCACAGCTTCATCGTGTGGCCAGACTCCGTCTTCCGGCTCTCCCACGGCGAAGTGCGCGCCGTGAACCGTGGGAGGTTCGCCCGTAAAGAGCGAAGCGTGACTCGGCCAGGTCCAGACCCCGGCCGTCGTACAGTCATCGAAGACGACCCCGGCCGCCGCGAGACGCTCGAGGTAAGGACTCGTGGGTCGGTCGTGACCGTAGAGCGAAAGGCGATCGGCGCGCACGGTGTCCATGACCACCAGCAGGACGTCGGGCGAGCGTGCGCCCTGCGGGTCACACGCGGTAAGCCCGAGCAGAAGTGTGGCCACGCGCACGCACCGGGACGTTGTGAACCTCACCCTCGTCGTATCGGCTGATCTGCGTACCGCTGAACGTCGGGTGCAGCTGGAAGAGCGGGGCTAGGACTTCTTCTTCTTGCCCCGGTCGTAGCGCTTGCGGAACCGATCGATCTTCCCGTCCGCGTCGACCTCGCGCTGTCGCCCCGTCCAGAAGGGATGGCTATGGGACGAGATCTCGAGACGGATCACGGGCATCTCCTCGCCGTCCACCACCTTCGTGCCCTTGGAGGTCGCAGTCGAGCGGGAAACCCACTCCTTGCCCGTCGCCACGTCGACGAACAGGACCTTGGGGTAGTTGGGGTGGATTTCGTCCTTCACGGCCGGCTCCGCTACCAGCTCGATTTCGTCATCCCGGGGATCTTCCCCTCCAGCGCGAGCTGTCGGAGCATGATCCGAGAGAGACCGAACTTCTGATACCCCCCGCGCGCTCGCCCCGTCAGCAGGCAGCGCCGGGTCAGGCGCGTCCGGCAGGAGTTCCGGGGAAGCTTCTCGAGGGCCGCCTGTGCCTCCAACTTCTCATCCAGCGAGACCTCGGCGTCCTTGAGGACCTTGCGCAGCTCGCCCCTGCGCGCGGCGTACCGGGCGATCAGCCGCTCGCGTTTGCGATCCCGGTGGACTTGAGAGGTCTTGGCCATGCGCGTCCTTCGCTCCCCCGCGGTCCCCCAGCAACCGCGACTGGGCCGCCGGTCCGGGGGTCGGGCAGGGGGGGAAGGGTAGCCCGCGGCCGGCCCCGTGCAAGGCGACGCTCAAGGCCCTCCAGGGGCTGGCCGATCCGCCGAATGCCCCTCCGGAGACTCCTCCTTGCCCGTACCCACGACCGTTCACGACCTCCGGACCCTGATCCTCTCGTTTCACCCGCTGATCGTGCTCGACACCCTCGAGGAGGAGCGAGCTCGAGAGTTGCTCCGTGCCGCCGCGCGGGATCTCGGGATGCCGCTCTTCGAGTGGACCGTGACGAGGGGCCTCCTCCAGGACCCGGACGGACGCCCCATCCACGGAAGTACGAAGCCCGTGACGCTGCTCCAGCACCTCGGGGGATTGACCATCGAGGGGATCTTCTGGCTCCACGACCTCCCCCGCTTGCTGGACGATCCGGGAGTGGCCCGGGAGCTTCGGGAGCTCCTGGCACGCTTCGCCGGGACGCGCTCCGCCCTCATCGTGGAGGACGACCCAGGCTCGCTCCCCCCCGACGTAGAGCGACAGTCGGCCTACCTCCGGCTCGAGCTTCCCTCCCGAGAGGAGCTGCGCCGGGTGGTGTCGTCGGTCTGCCGCTCCTTCCGAACGCGGAATCCGAGGCCCGTGGAGCTCAGCCCGGAAGACCTGGAGCGCCTCCTCGACGCACTCAGGGGGATGACCGCAAACCAGGCCCGCCAGGTCGTGGCCTACGCAGCCCTGGCCGACGGTCGATTCAGCGCGGAGAACATCCGCACCGTCCAGGAGCGCAAGGCACGGCTCCTCCAGCAGTCCAGCGCACTCGAGTACTTTCCCGCCGAGGACAACCCCTTCGAGCTAGGCGGCTTCCAGAGGCTGAAGAGCTGGCTCGAGCGGGCGCAGGTGGGGTTCGGACCGGAGGCGCGGGCCCTCGACCTGCCCGCCCCCCGGGGGGTCCTCCTCGTGGGGGTGCAGGGGTGTGGTAAGTCGCTTGCCGCGAAGGTCATCGCCCGCTCCTGGGGGCTTCCGCTGCTCAAGCTCGACGCCGGGCTTCTCTACGACAAGTACCTGGGCGA
>DAOUZG010000326.1 GCA_030665705.1 Deltaproteobacteria bacterium
CGCCGGAGCCAACTCTGATCTCTGCCCCGTCGGCTACCGTATAGATGACCAGACCCGACCCCGGCGCAATCCTGACTTCCGATATGTCCATCCAGAGCCCCTCCGAGACCTCCCGCGCGCGACGCAGAAGCGCGAGCGCGCCTTCGAGCTCCGGAGAGAGCTCCTGAATTCCCGGCTCCACGTTCCCTACCGCCCCGGTGATAACGGGCAGATCGACCGACGCGGTCTGTGCCGCCGCCGGCAGAACCGCCCCGTCATCCGTCACCTCCAGAACATCGTTGGCGCCCACCGACACGAGAGCGGCCGGGCGCTTCTCATCCAATGTCACGACCACACGGTCCGGGAGGACTCTCCTCACCTGTGCTCTCTCGACGCGAGGGGACGCCGCCACGGCCTCCTCGAGGAGAGAGATCCTGACGTCGAGGAGATTCGAGCCCATCACGGCGCCCGAGAGCTCGAGGACCTCGTCCTCGGTCAGGACCCTGTTGCCACGGACCTCGAACCGCAACAGAAGGAAGCGCTCCTCGCTTCGTCCCCACCCGGGGGCCCTGGAGATGACCAGCGTCATACCGACGACGAGGATCAGCGCCGACGCGACGATGGCGAAGCGCCTCACGCTCCACTCGACACGAGGAAGGCGGAAGGTGATACGCCTGATCTTCCCGCGGCGGCCAGGCGCGCCCCTGCGCGTGGCCGTGCGCGTCCGGGCGCCTTTGCGCGTGGCCGTGCGCGTCCGTGCGCCCTCCCCTTTGCGGCTCCTGTTCTTGAGGCGAAGTCCTGACACAGCAGATCCTCGTGTCCGTGTGGACGGTCAGGCGTTCCCGCCGGCCTCTGCCGTCACTACCGTCTGCCTGTTACCTCGATCTCGAGCTCGAGTGTGACGCCCGCCGCGTCAGCGACGCGCTCACGCACAATCTCGATCAGTTCCTCGACGTCTTCCGAGGTGGCGCCTCTGTCATTCAGAATGAAGTTGGCGTGCAGGTCGGAGACTACCGCGCCGCCCACACGCAGGCCCTTGAGTCCGGCCTCGTCGATGAGCTTCCCCGCGGAACCACCCGCGGGATTCCTGAACACGCACCCCGCGCACCTCATCCCGCTCGGCTGCGTCTTCCACTTCCTCTCCAACGTCTCCTGCTGTGCCGCCCTGATGTCCGCAGGATCCCCAGGGTCGAGAGCCAGCTCAATACCCTCAATGAGAGTCCCGGAAGAGAGCCCGGTCCCGCGGTAGACGATCGAGAGCTCGTCGCGAGGAATGAACGAGGACGACCCGCCCGGCTTCGACGCGGTGACACCCGTGAGGCGGTCACCGACCGACACGCCGAAGCTCCCCGCGTTCGTGACCACCGCGCCTCCCGCGCTGCCCGGGATGCCGGAGAGCCCCTCCAGGCCCGAGAGGCCGTTCTCCGCGCAGAACGAGAGCAGCTTGGGCAGGCCCACGCCGCTACCCGCCCGCACTCCAACGTCGGTGCGCGCAAGCGTGGTGAAGGCCTTCGTCCCGGTCATCACCGCCCCCTCGATGCCCCCGCTTCTGACGAGCACGTTCGTTCCCCGTCCCAGCAGAGTGACCGGGACACCCGCTTCCGTCAGGTAGTCGCTGCATTCACGGAACGTCGATGGGTCCGTGGGCTCGACGAAGAGGTCCGCCGGACCACCCAGCCCGAAGGACGTGTGCCTGGCCATGGGCTCAGCGACGAGCACCTGCCCGGGCGCCATCCTCTCGAGATCACCGAGTACCTTCGGGTCTGTCTCCACCGCTGTCTCCGTTCGGGTCCCCCGCCCCGGGCGGGAACCCAGTACCGTAACTCCGTGCACCCTCAGACGTCCTCCAGGGGTTTCCCCCCGCGGAGGCGCGCGGCGCAACCCACGCCCACCCGGGAGATTTCGGCGGCGCCCAGCGGGACCACCCCCGGCCCCCGCCCGCAGTTTGT
>DAOUZG010000145.1 GCA_030665705.1 Deltaproteobacteria bacterium
GTCGGAACCTTCCAGCTCCTCCACGTGCCCGTGGAGGTCGACCAACAGCGACCGGAGCGCATCGTTGGCTCGGTCGAGCGCCGACAGGCTCAGGCTCTCGTCGACCTCCTCGGCCGCTGCCTCGAGCCGGGAGCGCAGCTCGCGGTCGGCGATCCCGCGTGCGGACTCGCCAAATAGGCGGCGGAGGGCCCGGTTCTCCTGGACGCGGCGCTCGGCGCCGCGATCCCACTCCTCGGCGACGACCATGAGCATCATCGAGACCAGCATCGTGCTCTTCTGGAGGTAGTCGACCGGCAGGCGTGGGGCGATCTCGCCGAGAAGGTTCGCGGCGAGCTTACCGAGGATCGGACTCACTTCGGGTCTCACGGCGCGCCCCTCATCACTGCAGGTGCCCCATGGTTTCGAGGATGCATCGGTCCTGTGCGTTCGGAAGCCACCAGGCGACATACGCGAGGATGGGGTCCTGGTTCTTTCCCGTCGTAAACTCGTGGCCGCTGGAGAGCCAGATCGCCAGCGCCTTCACACTGCAGAACAGATCCCACCAGTGGAGCGCCTGCGGATCCGCGACCAGCCCGCTCGCCTTCTCCCAGATTCGAACCGCCTGCTCCCTCGGCAGAAGGCCTCCGACGCGGTCGTCTCGCGCCCAGCACCAGATGCGGTTGAGCGACCACGCCAGGTCCTCGACGGGATCTCCCAGGTGCGCCATCTCCCAGTCGAGGATTGCCTGGATTCTTCCCTTCGGATCAACGAGGAAGTTCCCCATCCGAAAGTCGGCGTGGACCATGGAGATCTTCTGAGCGGGCGGGGGCGGGTTTCGCCTCAGCCAGCGGATCGCCGCCCGTGCAATCGGCTGGGGACAGGGCTCGTCCTCGTCGATCACCCCCTCCCAGTACTCCAGCTCCCGCCGCCAGCAATCTCCGGGCGCGACCCATTCCAGGTGTTCGGTGAGCCCGCGGGCCCTGGGATCCGTCCGCGAAATCTCTCCGAGGATCTGCCAGGCCTGCTCCCCGATCTGCTCGCCGTACTCGCTGTAGGGTGGGGCCAGCAAGATCTGTGGGCTCGACTCGCACCCGGTGACCTCCTCCATCACGAAGAAAGGCCGCTCCAACCACTGAGGATCTTCCTCCAGCCAGAGCGGCCGGGGGACGGGCACCGCAGTGCCGTAGAAGGCGCGGTACGCCTCGAATTCGTTGCGCCGCTCCGTCTCGATCAAACTCCCTTCGGGATCACGACGCACGACCCAGCGGAGCTCCTCTTCCCGACCGTCCTTGCGCTGAACGCCGATGCGCAGGAGGTAGGTCTCGCGGGAAGCTCCGCCGAAGACCTTGGTGATTGTCTTCACGACCGCGCGCTCGGCGTCGGGGATTCGGTACTCCGCGTAGCGTGCAATCTGGTCCGTCAGCTCCGGCACGGCGCGCATTGTGTCATACTACGCGCCCCCACGTCGATCGGCCGTTGAGGTCACGCCTGAAAAGGAGAGCCGATTTGGAGCCCGGAAAGCTTGGAGTCTTCATCTTCATGGACTCGCTCCCCGCTGAGGACGCGGCGCAGTTTGCACAGCGGGTGGAGTCCTGGGGCTACACAACTTTGTGGATCCCCGAGGTGTTCGGCCGCGAGCCGTTCGCCTCGGCAGCGTTCCTGCTATCACGCACACGGACCCTCCGAGTCGCGACCGGGATCGCGAACATCTATGCGCGCGATGCGATGACCACGCGTGCGGCGCAGCTCGCGCTTGCCGAGCAATCGGGTGGACGGTTCATTCTCGGTCTCGGCGTGTCGCACCAGCCGGTCGTAGAGGGGATGCGAGGGCATACCTACGGGAAGCCGATCGAGACGATGCAGGCGTACCTCGAGGCGATGGAACGGGCACCGTATGCGGCTCCGCAGCCCGCCGAGCCCCCCCCGACGCTCCTCGCGGCTCTGGGGCCGCGGATGCTCGCGCTTGCCCGCGACCGTACCCGCGGCGCCCACCCCTACATGGTGCCTCCGGAGCACACGGCGCGGGCGCGCGAGATTCTCGGAAAGGGTCCGTGGCTCTGCACGGAGCAGAAGGTGCTGCGGGTCACCGAGCCCTCGCGGGCGCGCGAGCTCGCACGAAAGACCCTCGCCATGTATCTGACCCTTCCCAACTACCGCAGGAATCTGCAATCGCTCGGCTTCGCGGAGGCGGAACTGGACGGTGGAGGATCCGATCGGCTCATCGATGCTCTCGTAGCCTGGGGGGACGAGAAGACGATCCGCGACCGAATCGAGGCGCATCGGGACGCGGGTGCGGACCACGTCTGTGTGCAGACGATCCACCCTGACGGGAAGCCGATCCCCGATCTGGACCTTCTCGAGGTGCTGGCCCCCGGCCCCGCGTAGTGCGAATTTCTCACGGGGTTGGCGTAGCCGTGCCGATGGAGGGCTCCTCGCCAGAGGAGACCCCCTCTTCCCTCTAGCCCGGCACGGAAAGGGTCTCCTGGATCTCCTCCAGTGTCATCCCCTTCGTCTCGGGGGCATAGAGGAGGATCACCGCAGCCCCGAGGATCGGGCCGAACGCGAAGAGCGCCACGGACCACGAGATCCCGAGACTCCCCACGAAAAACCCGATCCCGAGCGGGACCAGGATCTCCGTCCCGCGCCCGAACACAGCCGTCGCCCACCCGTAGCCGGTCGCGCGAATGGCGGTGGGGAAGAGCTCGGAGGTGTAGATGTTCGTTGCCGAGTTCGCTGCACCGAACGTGGAGACGGTCAGGAACATCCAGATGTACTGCTGCGCGAGTGTGCGGGTCTGAAACAGCATGAAGATGGCAACTGCCGCCAAGACGTAGAATGCCGCACACGTGCGTTTGCGTCCGAGCCAGTCGACGAGGAAGCCCGCAACGAAGCTCCCGACGAAGCCTCCCGCATAGCCCAAGAAGAGGATCTGGCCGACCTGATGCGGCGTCAGCAACAGATCCTCCCGTGCGTAGATGACCCAGAACGCGACGGCCGGGGCGGTCACCAGGTGTACGCAGTTCCAGGCAAGCACCACGATGATCATCCGGCTGCGGTACTGCTTCTGCCAGGGAACCCGGGCATTCCTCAGGTGGACGCGGATCGCATCCATGAGGCCGCGTCCCGACGAGCTCCGGCTCGCGCGCTCCGCCGAGAAACGGCGCGTCTCCCGCATCCCGAAGCGGAGCAGGACGACAAGCAGGACCGGCAGACCTCCGATGAGGTAGAGGACACGCCAGTCCTCGAGCCGTGCCTCCAAGCTCAGTGCGCCCTGGATGGCCAGGAGGACCGACGCTCCCCAGTCGTGGAGCCAGTTCCCCTGGCCGCCTGACTCTAACAGCACGTAGGGCTGCACCTTCGCCACCAGCATGATTCCGACGGGAGCCACGCTCATGAGGATTGCCGTCGCACGGCCCCGAGTGCGAGCGGGATACTCTTCGGTAATGATGATGACGGCGAGCGCGAACGCCCCCGTAAAGAAAATACGCGCCACGAACTGGTAGAGCGTGAACTCGGCCACCGTGGTCGCGAGCGCCGTGAGGGCATTAAAGAGCGTAAATCCTCCGACGGTGAGGACCATCATGGTCCTTCGACCCCATCGGTCCGCGAACAGCAGCAGGAGAAACGACGCGATCATCCCGAGCCGGGTGATCGCGAAGACGGTCCCCCACTCTCCGCGGGAAATGCCGAGTGCCTGGCGGGCGTCCGGCGCAGACATGGTCATCATGGCGGAGTCGAAGCCCCCGAACAGCGTTGCCGTGGAGAGCAAGAGAAACAGGAATCCGAGATAGGGGCTTACACGGGCAGCCTCGAGAGAGTCATTCGGGCGCGCGGACATCCCGCGCAGCATACTACCGCGCCGGATCGGCCCCCGACTTGCGAACCGAGACCTAAGAAAGGATCATGCGACCGTGTCGCGCGGGTCTCCACTCCGTCTGACGTGTCGAGGAGGTCTGCTGCTCCTCCTCCTGGTGGCCTGTCGAGACCCCGTAGAGCCGATCCTCGATTGCGCGCCCGTCGGGGAGCTCACGCCGATCTGCGGACTCGCGAACCCCGAGGACCTGGTCGCTGTCTCGCGAGGAGCGTGGCTCGTGATCAGCCAGGTCCGAAGCGGCGAGCAGGGAGGCAATCTCATCGCGCTTCGGCCCTCGGGCGAGGAGCTCACGCTCCTGTTTCCCATCGAGGGCGACCCACTGGAGACGATCGCTCCGACCCCGGGCTGGGGAGCCGCCGACTGTTCGGGTCCACCCGACTCGTTGCGCTTCGCTCCCCTGGGGATCGATGTTGGCCGGGGTCCGGACGGGAAACGGACCCTCTTCGTCGTCAACCGTGGGAGCCGGCAGTCGATCGAGCTGTTCGAGCTCTTCGAAAGCGATCCCCCCGCTCTGGACTGGCGGGGGTGTGTGCCCGTACCGGGGTTCGCGCTGAACAACGACGTGGCTGCGCTCCCGGGTGGGGGGTTCGTTGCCACAAACATGTACCCCCGAAATTGGGGGCTCGGCCGCTTCTGGATGACGCTTCGGGCGCTGCTCGGCTGGAACACGGGCTACCTGCTGGAGTGGACCCCCGCCGTTGGCTGGCGCCAGATCCCGAACTCGAAGGCGAGTTACCCGAACGGGATCGAGGTGTCGCCCGACGGCGAGATCCTCTACTTCGGTGCGTTCGGGTCGAGCGAGTTCGTGCGACTGCAGAGGTCGGACGGCAGCGAGCGGACGTCCATCGTGATCCCGCATCCGGATAACCTGACGTGGAGCCGCGACGGGCGGCTCCTGGTCACCGCCCACAGCGCTCCCCTGACCCAGCTCATGTCCTGCCAGTCGATCGAGGAGGGCGCTTGCGGCACGTCCTTCGCGGTCTACGCGATCGACCCGGAGACGTTGAAGCCCGCGCTGCTCCTCGAGCACGCGGGTGGTCCCCCGATGGGCGCAGGGTCGGTCGCCGTGCAGATCGGGGACGAGATCTTCATCGGGTCGTTTGTGGGAGACCGGATCGTCCGAAGCCGCCTTCCGCTCTGAAGGCAACCCGTCCTCAGAGGTTCGCGTCGGGAACGATCGTGACCTTGATGGCCCCGCTCCGCTTGTCCGCGGCGCAGCGGAAGGCCTCGTCCAGAGCGCTGAGCGTGAAGCGGTGGGTCTGCAACGCGGCAAGCTCCTCCCGGTAGCGGGGGATGAGATCGACCGCCGTACGGAACTCCGCTCCGCGTCGATCGGTGCCGTAGGTATTGGACCCGACCACGGTGAGCTCCTTCGCCATGAGGAGCAGCGCATTGACCCGTCGTTCCCCCACAAAGATCCCCAGCACGACGATCCGCCCCGCCGGGCGGCAGAGCTGCACCGCTTGCGCAAGCGTCTCCGCAGCTCCACCCACCGTCTCGACCACGACGTCGGGCGCTCGATCCAGGGCCCAGGGCTCGAACTCCGCCTCGCCCAGGGGCGTGAGGCCGAGCTTGCGCGCGGCCTCACGCTGGTGGGGGTACCGGACCGTGACACCGACCTCGACCGAACGGTCGCGAGC
>DAOUZG010000032.1 GCA_030665705.1 Deltaproteobacteria bacterium
TGATGGTAGGTATAGAGACTTGAGGGTGCCCACACACCGGGAGGAGCCCGGCCCAAGCCGTTGGATCATCATCGACCCGCGTCCGCCGGGCTACATCGGACAGGAGATCGTGGCCCGGATCGATTCCCGGGGAGCGGTGAACCGGCTTCTCGTTCAGCTTCGCACGGAGCAGCCCGTCTCTCCGGGTGCGGCAATCTCGGCTGAGGGGGCTCGGGTGGGGGAGGTTACGAGCGCCGTGGTCTCCCCCGCGAGCGGCCCGCTCGCGCTCGGCTACGTCCGCCGCGAGCACGCGCGCCCCGGAACACGGCTTCGGGTCGGAGACTCAGAGGGGGTCGTTGTCGCCCCGTCTCTCGACCCTGGCCTGTAGGTTCCCTAGCCGGCGTCTTCTTCCGCCCGTTGGTAGCGGCCCCGGATGGCCTGCCACTCCCCCTCGATCTTGCGGAACCAGATCTCGAAGGCGTAGACGACGGAGCCGGGGGGCGGCGGGAGGCTGCGGTGCGAGAGGCGGGCCCCGCGCGCAAAGCGGACACGAGCTTCGGAACGCACCTCGTCGGGTGCGTCTCCCACGGCCACTTCCGCCGACTCGAGCCGCGCGCCGAGGGTCTCCTCGGGGATGAGGTACTCCAGGACGATCGACTGGACATCGGGGTAGGTCAGCCCGTCGTCCGTCCGAAACTCGAACGCCACGTGCGAGAGGATGACCTGGGGCGTCCGCGCCTCGACCGCCTCAACCAGGTCGTCCAGGAGGGCCCGAACCTCTGCGACGGGATCCGTCGGCGTCTGCTGGCAGGCGCCCATCACCAGAGAACCGAGAACGCAGACGACGCAGCGCAGCATCGTCCGATCTCTTCCGTGGGTCGAGTGCACGTCCCCACTATAATCGCGCCGTGCCGGCGAGCGTGCTAGCGCTGTTCGCGAAGGCCCCGGTGCCGGGTCAGGTGAAGACGCGGTTGTGTCCGCCGCTCTCGCCGGAGGAGGCGGCGGACCTCTACCGCGCGATGCTTCTCGACGTGCTCGACCAGCACGCCGCCGGGACCGGCGCGGAGCGGGTCGTCTGGTACACGCCCCCGAGTTCGTTTGCCTGGTTCGGCGCGAACGTTCCGGCCGGGTACCGGCTGCTCCCGCAGTACGGCCCCGACCTCGCGGCTCGTATGGCGCACGTCGTCTGGGTGCATCACCAGGAGGGCTACCAACGGATCGTGCTCCGCGGCACCGACAGCCCCACCCTGCCGATGGACTCGATCGAACGGGCCTTTTTACTGCTGGAGAGCACCGATCTCGTGTTCGGCCCGGACCGGGACGGCGGCTACAACTTGATTGGTCTCCGGGCGCCGTGCGAGCGGTTGTTTCAGGTCGAGATGAGCCGCTCCACCGTGCTCGAGCAGACGCTCGGGCACGCGCGGGCCGCCGGGCTCGCCTTCCAGCTCCTGCCCTCGCACCATGACGTAGACACAGCGGAGGACCTCGAGCGGCTTGCTCCCGGGCTCAGCGAGGCCCGAACGCCCCGCACGCTCGACTGGCTACGGCGCGCCCCCCCCCAAGGGAGCGCCATGATTCGGGGTTCCTTCGGGCCCCGGGGCCCTTGCTGCCCGCTGGGATCTTCGTATGCTTTCCCCCCTAACCACAGGAGGGGCAGGCAAGAGACGGATCGGACAGGTCGGCCTTCCTCTGGGCGGTCGGTTGCGATTCTCACCGGCGCCGACTGCCCCCCCTGCCCCCGACGGATGACCGACCGAGATCCCTGACCGCTCGAGGGTGATCCCTTGGGCTGGTGTGGGATTCCCCCCCTAGAGCTGCGTGCGTCAACCGACGGCAACCGCCGGAGGTGCACGCGGATAGCTGCTTAGAAGTGAGATTCGAGGGTGCCCGACACGTTGTCGGTGCCATGGCAGCAGCGGGTCGCATAGGGGTGCGGCCCGGGGGAGGAATTCATGCGAAAGCGAAAAGGCAACGCAGTGCTCGTGCTCCTGCTCGGAGCATTGGTCTTAGGACCTCTGGTGGCACGCGCAGAGGGGGAGATGACCTCCTCGATGCAGGCGCTAGAGGCACGGATGCTGGCAATGGAAGACAAGCTCGCGGCAAGTCAGGCCACGATTGCAGCGCAGCGGGAGATGCTCGGCGCCCGCGCGGCGCCCGCGCCGAGTGCGCTCGACAACTTCCTGAGCAGCATCGAGGTCGGCGGGCACGTCTCGGCGTCGTACACTTACAACTTCAACAATCCGGACCAGAACATCGGGAATGTGGGATCCGGTCCGGACCACGGAACGCAGCCGAGCTACCAGTTCAACACGGACCACAACACGTTCTCGTTTGACGCAGCGAAGATCGAGCTCGGCAAGCGTGCCTCCGAGCCCGGCACAGCCGGCTTCCAGCTCGACCTTCTCTTCGGAGACAACGCGGGCGTCCTGACCACCGCGTCGAGTGCGTTCGGGGCAACTTCGGCCCGTGCCGACTGGAAGCGGGATCTAGCGGACAACTCCTTTCACGTACAGCAGGCCTACGTCTCCTACAACGCGAGCGGCATCGAGCTCTGGTTCGGAAAGTTCGAGACGACGTTGGGGGTGGAGGTCCTCGATTCGGTCAAGAATCCGAACGTCACACACGGGCTGCTCTACACGTGGGCCATCCCGCTGTTCCACACGGGGCTCCTCGCGCAGGGCCAGTTCGGCGAGGGGTTTAACTGGAAGGCCGGTGTCGTGAACGGCTTCAACAACGTAACCGACTACGGCGACAACAAGGGGGTCCTGGCCACACTCGGCTGGCAAAACGAGATGCTTGACGCCTCTCTCAACGCCTTTATCGGCTCGGAGGGGGTGCGGGCAAGTACCAGCTCAGGTCTCCCGTGCACGACCTTGACCGGGGGCATGGACCCCACACTGGGGCCGATCGACTGTGTCGGGGACAACAACCACGATGTTCAGATCTACGATCTCGTCCTCTCGACCCGGCCGAACGACCAGACCTACCTGTGGGCCAACGGGGTCTACGGTCGCGGGGAGGAGGACCCGGCGATTGTCGCGGGCCCATTCGGTCCTCCGGGTAACCGACCGGGCGAAGATCCTTCGTGGTACGGCGCGTCGGTCGGGGTCAAGTACGATCTTAACGAGCGGACCTACCTGGCTCTTCGCGGCGAGTGGCTCCGCGAGGATGGCGCGGCGCGGTTCCTGAATAGCCCCGCGGTTCCGCCGACCCTGGGTGAGACCGAGGCGTACAGCGGGACGATCACGCTGGGCTACAAGCTCACGGAGAACCTGCTGGCACGCCTGGAGTACCGGCACGACAAGTTCGACACCTCGCCGAATCAGTCGCCCTTCGGGGAAAGCGATCACGGCGCGGTGCCGGGCTTCGACACCACGAACACCGACAAGGACACCCAGGACGTGGGGCTGATTCAGGTGTCCTATATCTTCGACTGAGCCCGCTCTCGATTAGCCTCTGCCCACTCGCTGGTCAGGGGCTGCTCATGGGCTAGGCAGGGGCCCGCCTCCCGACGCGGAGACGGGCCCCTTGCCGTCCTCGGGGGGATTCTGCGGGGGGTAGTCCGTGGTACGCTTCTTGCTGATCGAGGGCCGTGCTTGCAGCCCCCAGGGGTGTGGACCAAGATTCGGCGCAGGGCGGAGATCGTTGCCCTGCAACGCGGGAGAGACGCGAGATGCACAAGGTGGAGGCGATCATCAAGCCGTTCAAGCTCGATGAGGTCAAGGAAGCCCTGAACGCGATCGGCATTCAGGGGATCACGGTCTCCGAAGTCAAAGGGTTCGGGCGTCAGAAGGGACACACCGAGCTCTACCGCGGCGCCGAGTACGTCGTCGATTTTCTCCCCAAGATCAAGGTGGAGGTCGTCGTGCCCGACGATCTCGTGGAGAAGGTGACCGACGCGGTCCAGAGCGCGGCGAATACGGGCCGTATCGGAGACGGGAAGATCTTCGTGTTCCCCGTGGTGGATGCGGTTCGCATCCGCACCGGCGAACGAGGCGAAGAGGCGATCTAGACCCCGCTGCCCCGGGCCCCGGCGGGGGCCGCTCCCGGCTGTGAGCGAGTCGAGGGAGGCCGCAAGGCTCGAACGCGAGCCCGCGCAGGAGGATCAAGGCCGATGCACAAGAAGAGAACCCCCAAAGACGTCCTGGAGCTGTCAGCCCGCGAGGGGATCCAGCTCGTCGACTGCAAGTTCATCGACTGGCCCGGTCAGTGGCAGCACATCACGTTCCCGCTCCACGAATTCAACGAGGCCACATTCGAGGACGGGCTCGGCTTCGATGGGTCGAGCATTCGCGGCTGGCAGGCGATCCACACGAGCGACATGCTGATCGTCCCCGATCCGAGCACGGCCTTCGTCGATCCGTTCTGTGCCCATCCGACCCTGTCGATCATCTGCGACATCGTGGACCCGGTGACACGTGAGCCCTACTCACGCGACCCGCGTTACATCTCGAAGAAGGCCAACAGCTACCTGAGACTCACCGGGATCGCCGACACGGCTTACTTCGGGCCGGAGGCCGAGTTCTTCATTCTCGACGACGTCCGGTTCGAGACGAATGAGCAGTCCGGCTACTACTTCCTCGACTCGGCCGAGGGCCGGTGGAACAGCGGACGGGACGAGCGGCCGAACCTCGGATACAAGCCCCGCTACAAGGAGGGGTACTTTCCGGTTCCGCCCACCGACTCGCTCCAGGACCTGCGCAGCGAGATGGTGCTCCAGCTCGAGCGTCTCGGTGTTCAGATCGAGTGCCAGCACCACGAGGTGGCCACCGCGGGTCAGGCCGAGATCGACATGCGGTACTCGCCGCTCGTCGACATGGCCGACTACCTCATGCTCTACAAGTACGTGGTGAAGAACATCGCCCGGCGTGCAGGCAAGACCGTGACCTTTATGCCGAAGCCGCTCTTCAACGACAACGGGTCCGGCATGCACACCCACCAGTCCCTCTGGAAGGACGGGAAGCCCCTCTTCGCGGGCAAAGAGTACGCGGGCGTGTCTCAGACGTGCCTCTACTACATCGGAGGGCTGCTCAAGCACGCCACCGCGCTGGCCGCCTTCACGAACCCCACGACCAATTCCTACAAGCGGCTGGTCCCGGGCTTCGAGGCTCCGGTGAACCTCGCCTACTCGAGCCGCAACCGCTCCGCCGCGCTCCGGATCCCGATGTACTCACCGAGCCCGAAGGCGAAGCGCGTCGAGGTCCGGTTCCCCGACCCGAGCTGCAACCCCTATCTCGCATTTGCCGCTATGCTCATGGCCGGGCTCGATGGCATCGAGAACAAGATTGACCCAGGAGAGCCGCTGGACAAGGACATCTACTCGCTCTCCCCCGATGAGCTCGCGAACGTCCCGGTCATGCCTGCGAGCCTCGAGGAGGCGCTGAACTGCCTGGAAGAAAACCACGAGTTCCTGCTGAAGGGGGATGTCTTCACCGAGGACGCGCTGCAGACGTGGCTCAGCTACAAACGCGAGAGCGAGTGCCAGCAGGTCGCGGCTCGGCCGCACCCGCACGAGTTCGAGCTCTACTTCGATATCTAGCCGCGGGTTTTTTCGTTCTTGCTCCTGCCGCGATCGGGGTGGCGGGTGGCCCCCCGCAGGAGGCGGACCTCGCCAAGCTCGCTCTGCACCGCAAGATCCTCGAGGTGCAGGGGATCCCGCCTCCCGACGAGCGGGCCCGGGTCCTGTCGAAAGAGGGCCTCCCCTTTGTGGCTGACGTGCAGGAGATGACGCAGGGCGCGTACGTACTCCGCTCCGTCCACGGCTGGATCGCTCTTTCGGATGCGCCCCCCGACACGGGTCCCGGGATGTGGCTCGAGCCCGCACTCGTGGCGCGCGCGCTGCCGGGCGTGACCCACGTCCACCTCGTTGAGAGCGGCGAGGGCTGCGCGCTCCTCGCCATGCGGGTGGAGCGTCGGGTACTGCGCCGCCGTCACGGCCTCGACGTGCGGCTGCGGCGCTGTGGCAAGCGCACGAGCGATGGCCTGCGGTGGGTGGGTAACTCCGAGAAGGTCGGGAACGCAGAGACGGGAGAGCCGGTCAACCTGCCGGTTGCCTTCGTGGAGGCGATCGAGCTCAGAGCCGATGCGCGCTACGGATGGCTACTCGGGATCCGACGCGTAGAGCTCGGTCGGCCCCTCGGCCCCGTCTTCTCCCGGGTCTACAGCCGTGAGCTCCGCGTCGAGATTGCGCGGGCGCTGCGTCACGCGGCACCGGTCGTGCTGGGCAAGGTCGAAGAGGGGCTCGAAAGCACGTCGCGCATCGAGTAGAGCCCCGGCGTCCGCCCGACGACCCAGCGGGCTGCCCGAACCGAGCCGGCCGCGAAGTTGTCGCGCGACAGCGCGCGATGGGTGAGCTCGAGCCGCTCCCCGGGGCCGGCGAAAAGCACCATGTGTTCACCCACCGCGTCCCCCGCCCGGAGGGTCTGCAGGCCGATCGCGTCGGGAGGCCGCGGCCCCGTCTGGCCCTCTCGATGCAGGACCCTGTGCTCTGCAAGGTCGAGCCCCCGCGCCTCGGCCACCGCCTCCGCCAGGCGCAGCGCCGTGCCGCTGGGTGCGTCCGCCTTGGCTGCGTGGTGTAGCTCGAGCACCTCGACGTGGTAGTCGCGTAGTCCGCGGGCGACGCCGGCCACGACCTCGAGCAGCACGTTGATGCCCAGAGAGAAGTTGGGCGCGAGGACGAGCGGCACCTTCCGCCCGATCCCGTCGATGTGCGTCCGCTGCTCGGCGCTGAACCCCGTCGTCCCCACGACGGCCGGCACACCCCGCTCGGCCGCGGCCTCGAGCAGGCGCATCGATCCCTCGGGGAGCGAGAAGTCGATGACGACGTCCGCCTTCGCGAGCGCCTCGAGCGGGTCCGATCCGAGCCGGATGCCGGGGGCGACCTCCTCGCCGAGCCGCGGGTGACCGAGGCACTCGAGCGCCCCCACGACTCGCATGTCTGGGGCGCTCTCGACGGCGCGGAGCACGTGGTCTCCCATCCGCCCCGCGGCTCCGCAGACGGCGACCCCGATCACTTGCGTGGTAGCTCCGTAAGGGCTGCCTCCAGGCGGTCCCGGGTGACCTTTTGAATCGGGGTGAGCGGCAGACGGAGGACCGGGTCCGGGATTCGACCCAGGATGGCCAGGGCGGTCTTCACGGGGATGGGGTTGGGCTCCAGGAACAGCGCCTCCATCAACGGCAGCAGCTGAAAGTGGGCCGCGCGCGCCCCCTCGGCATCGCCCTGGAGGAACCTCCGCGTGATCTCCGCCATCTCCCTCGGTGCCACGTTCGCGGTCGTGCTGATAACGCCCCGCGCGCCGATCGCGAGCATCGGCAGTGTCAGCGAGTCATCTCCCGACAGGACCATGAATCCCGACTCGACCAGTGCGAGCGTCCGGGAGGTCAACCCGAGATCGCCACCCGCCTCCTTGAGTCCGACGACGCCCGGTACCCTCGAGAGGCGCCCGGTCGTCTCCGGCTCGATCCGCGAGGCCGTGCGGCCCGGGATGTTGTAGGCAATCAGCGGGAGGCCGGTCTCCTCCGCGATCGTGCGGTAGTGGTGGAAGATCCCCTCCTGCGTCGGCTTGTTGTAGTAGGGCGAGATCAAAAGCGCACCGTCGGCCCCTACCGCGCGCGCCTCCCGTGTCAGCTCCACGGCCTCGAGCGTGGAGTTGGAGCCCGTCCCCGCGATGATGGGGATCCTTCCCCGGACCACCTCGACGACGCGCCGGACGACCTGTACGTGCTCGGCGTGGGAGAGCGTGGCCGACTCCCCGGTACTCCCGCACGGCACGAGGCCGTCGACGCCGGATTCGACCTGCCACTCGACCAGATCGGTCAGCGCATCCACATCGACTGCCCCGTCGGCGCGGAAGGGGGTCACGATCGCGGTGTAAGTTCCTTCGAAGGTCACGGCACCAGAATCTCCCCATCAAAGACGTGCACCGCGGGCCCTGCCAGATAGACCGGCCCCTCCGGGTCCGGCCAGCGCACGCGGAGCTCGCCTCCGCGGAGGCGAATTTGCACATCATGTTTTCCCCGACCCGTCAACACACCCGCAACCGCCGTCGCGCAGGCTCCGCTGCCGCACGCGAGCGTTTCCCCGGTTCCCCGCTCCCACGTCCGCTGAACGAGCTGGTGGGGTGAGGAAGCGGCGACGAACTCCACGTTGGTCCGCGCCGGAAAGTCGGGGTGGTGCTCGATGGCGGGCCCCAGGCGTTCGAGATCGACGCGCTCCGGGTCCTCGACGAAGACGACGCAGTGCGGGTTTCCCATCGACACCGGTGTGACGCGAAGCGTCTCCCCCTCGACCTCCAGGGGGACTTCCACGAGCGGGACCGAGCCCTGTAGGCGGGTCGGGATCTTCTGGGGGTCGAGGACGGGCCGCGTCATCTCGATCTCGACCCGATCCTCCCCGAGCCATCGCGGCGTGACCACACCCGCAAGGGTCTCGACGCGAACGGCGTCCTGGGTCGTGTAGCCGTGTTCGCGGACGAACTTGAGGAAGCATCGGATGCCGTTGGCGCACATCTCGGCGACGGAGCCGTCCGGATTTCGGATTCCCATTCGGAAGTCGGCCACCGTCGAGCGCTCGACCAGCAGGAGTTGGTCCCCCCCCACCCCGAGGTGTCGGTCGAGCGCGCGGCGCGCAAACCCCGTCCAATCGTCGACGGGGTCACCGTTCATGCAGTCCACGAAGACGAAGTCGTTTCCGGCGCCGTGCATCTTCGCGAAGGGGATCCGCCTCATGGCGACTCCTCCGGGATCCGTTCACGGGCCCAGGTCTCCTCCACCGTTTGGCGTTCGCAGATGAGGTCCGCGCGCTCGCCATTCACGAGCACCTCTGCGACGAGGGGTCGCCCGTTGTAGGTCGAGCTCATGCAGAAGCCGTAGGCTCCGACGTCGCGGAGCACCACCAGATCGCCCGGTTCCACCGGTGACAGCAGCCGGTCCTCCGCGAACCGGTCGGTTGACTCGCAGATGGGGCCGACGACGTCGACGGGTGCTTCGGATCCGGGTCGGAGTGGGTCGGTCTCTATGCGCGTGTGCGCACCGTAGAGCATCGGACGGAGGTAGTCGTTCATGCCGCCGTCCACGATGACGAAGCGGCGGTCGCCGTTCGTCTTGCGGTACAGAACCCGCGAGATCAACACCCCGGCGTTGGCGGTCAGCGAGCGTCCGGGCTCGATGACGACGGTCGCGCCGAGGTCGCCGACGGTCTTCCGGACCACCCCGACGTAGTCCTCCGGAGTCGGAGGCCGATCCTGACCGGTGTACTCCACGCCGAGACCTCCGCCGACGTCGATGACCTCGATGGCATGGCCGTCTGCCTGAAGGTCGAGCACGATCGCCCGCATGCGGCCCAGGGCTTCACGGAACGGGGCGAGCGAGGTGATCTGGGAGCCGATGTGGAAATCGACGCCGACGACCCGAATGCCGGGTAGCGCCTTCGCGCGTGCGTACGCCTCCCGCGCCTCCTCGATCGGAATCCCGAACTTGGCGGTCCGCAGCCCGGTCGCAATGTGGGGGTGGGTCTGTGGATCGATGTCGGGATTGAGGCGAAACGCGACCGGCGCCACCGTCCCACGCTCCCGTGCCCGTGTCGCGACGCACTCGAGCTCCTCGAGCGACTCCAGGTTGAGCATCCGGATCCCCACCGCGAGCGCGAGGTCGATCTCGTCTGCCCGCTTTCCCGCACCCGCGAAGACGATGTTCTCGGGCCTGGCTCCAACGCGAAGCGCGCGCTCGAGCTCGCCCCGTGAGGTGACGTCGATCCCGAGGCCACACCTCGTGAACACGTGCGCTATGGCGAGATTCAGGTTGGCCTTGATCGAGTAGGCCACCAGGTGTGGCGTGTTCCCGAAGGCCCGTTCGAAGCGTTCGGCCCGTTCGACGAGCGCCGCACGCGAATAGGCGTAGAGCGGCGTGTCGAACTCCTCCGCGAGCCTCGCGACGGCCACGTCTTCGAGATGCAGGCGATCCCCGCGGCGCGTGAGAACCTCTCGGAAGCTCACGGCTGACGCTCCAGCGTACGCTCACAGTTCGGATCCTCGGGCATCTCCGCCTGGGAAGGCGCCGACGCGGAAGCCGTGCTCCGAACCGGAGGCCCGTATCGGCCGCAGGCGCACAGCGCCACGAGAAGCGCGAGCGCGAACATCCACGCCCTCATCGACCGAGCACCTCCAGCTCCGCCGAGGTTGCCGAGAGCCCCTGCTCCGCTTCCCGGATCGCCCGCTCGACGCTCGGACGCGCGGGAGCACCGGGGCCGGTCCGTGCCTCGAGCGATCGATCCAGCGCCAGGACCTCTCGGGGGTCCAGATCCAGTTCGGGATGGATCTCCCGACAGACCTGGCGCGGAACTCCGTCGAGCGGAACGCCGAGCTCGTGGGCCCGGCGCACCATGCGACCGATCGCCTCGTGGGCCTCGCGGAACGGCACACCCCGCCCCACCAGGTGCTCGGCGAGATCGGTTGCCAGTAGCGCCGGGTCGGACGCGGCTTCCCGCATCACCTCCGCTCGCACGTGCAGCGTCTCCAGTGTCGGAGCGAGAACCTCGAGGCAACCCTTGACCGTATCGACGGCGTCGAAGACCGGCTCCTTGTCTTCCTGCATGTCGCGATTGTACGCCAGCGG
>DAOUZG010000216.1 GCA_030665705.1 Deltaproteobacteria bacterium
TCGTATTGAGCATGGCGGTGGGGTTGTCGGCGGCGTGGGGGGCGGCGGTGCTGTTCTATCTCGGGGCGGGGGCGGTGCTTCTCACCGTGCCCGCCGGCGGAACCGCTGCCTGATACCATGGTGACGGCGCGCCTGCGGGGCGCGGGAGCGAGGAGGAGTTCATGGCAGGGAACCGGCCGCAGTTCGACGCCCCGTTGGTGGTGGGCGCTCAGATCGAGGCGCGCGCCAACCATCCGCTCGTCGCCGATAGGCCCTTCCTCGTGCAGGAGGATCGGACCTGGACCTATCGTCGGTACCGGGACGAGTGTGTCCGGTTAGCGTACCTGATCCGGCAGCGGCTGAACCCGGTGGACGACACGCGCCCGGGGCACGTCGCCATGTTTACGGAGAACTACCTCGAGGTCCTCGCACTCTACGGGGCCTGCGCCTACAACGGATTCACGCTGTTCGGGGTGAACACCGGCCTGCGCGCCGAGACTCTTGCGGGGGTGATTAACCAGTCCCGTGCCCGGCTGATCGTCGTCGACGAAAAGCTGCTCCCCGAGCTGGATCGAGTCCGCGAGGATCTCCGAGGGATTCCACCCGAGAACGTGCTGGTCCTCGGGACCCAGGGAGGGGAGCTCCCCGAAGGAGCGGACCTTCTGGAGTGTCTGGAGCGGGAGGTGGCGCCCGCCGCGACCTCGCTCGAGGCACCTGCGGTCGAGGTCACCCCCCAGTCGAACCTCATGGTCATCTACACGTCTGGCACGAGCGGCCTTCCGAAGGGGATCCGGAGCAGCCACGCGAAGTTCCTTCTGATCGGGAAGGCCGTCGCGGCGAACTCCGACCTCGGGCTCGACGACGTGGGATACGCGTGTATGCCCTTTTTTCACTCCAACTCCATGTATCTCGGGTTCCATCCGGCGTTCGAGGTCGGTGGGGGACTTGCCGTGCGGGAGCGGTTCAGTGCGAGCCGATTCGTGCCGGACGTGCTGCGCTACGGGGTCACGTTCTGGAACTACGTCGGGGAGCCGGTGCACTACGTCCTCTCCGCGCTGGAGCGCGAGCATGGGGGAGAGGTGGAGCGGATTATTCGGGAGGTGGCAAACCATCCCCGTAACCGACTCCGTTACGCCATGGGAAACGGTGCGGCCGCACCGGACATCGACCGGTTCATGGAATGGCTCGGTCTCGAGGACATGTTCGAGCTCTACAGCTCGACGGAGGCGGTCATCAGCACCTTCCGCCGGAAGGGGGACCCGCGCGGGAGCGTCGGGGAGGTCACCGATCCCAACGTCAAGATCCTGAACGACGGAGGGACGGATTGCCCGCCGGCTGAGGTCGGGCCTGACGGGAAGATCCTGAACTACGCGGAAGCGGTGGGGGAGATCTGCCGGGTGGCGCCCGACGCGGGGCTGTTCGAAGGCTACTTCGAGGACGAGGAGGCAAACCGCTCGAAGTACCGGGAGGGCGCGTACCACTCCGGGGACCTGGGACACACGGTCATGCGCGACGGCAAGCGGTACCTCTTCTTCGACGGTCGCACCGACGATTGGATCCGCAAGGACGGGGAGAATTTCTCGGCCGCCCAGGTGGCTCGACTCTTTCAGGAGCATCTCGACATCGTCCTGGCGGTCGCCTATGGAGTTCCGTGCGCCGTTTCGGATGAGCTCGTGATGGGAGCACTCAAGCTCCGTCCCGGAGCCGAGTTCGATCCGGAGGAATTCTTCGACTACTGCGAGGAGCAGGTGACGCGAGGAGGGATGGATCGCAAGTGGTTCCCTGACTTCATCCGGATCGTCGATGAGTTCGAGTACACGCCGACGCAGAAGATCCTCGTACGCAACCTGAAGAAGGTTCACTTCGACCTGGGGCGCATTCCGGACGCTCGAATCTACTGGCGGCGTCGAGGCGACACGAGCTTCCGCGCCTTTGCGGCTCAGGATTACGAAGGGCTTCGGAAGCAGTTCGAGCGAGCTGAGCGTCTCCACCTGCTCGAGTACTGATCGGGGGACGGTTTCCCGGGGCTAGAACAGGAGTCGACGGTCGCTCAGCCCCAGAGCCCCGGCGCGATGTCGCGGCTCCACCGCATGAGGGCGAAGCCGATCAGCGCCAGCCCCTCGACGCGGCTCAGTCGCCAGCCGCTCCGCATGAAGATCAGGACCGTCGCCACCATCGCCACCATGAGGATGACGCTTCCCGGCGCGATCGCGCTGATCGAGAGTGGACGCAGGATCGACGCGAGTCCCAGCACGCCCAAGATGTTGAAAAGATCGCTTCCGATCAGGTTTCCCGTCGCCAGCGAGTGCCGGCCGTGCAGGACGGCGACGATGCACGTCGCGCACTCGGGCGCTGACGTTCCGGCTGCCACGATGGTGACCGCGATCGCCCACTCCGAGACTCCCACCTCCCGGGCGACGTTCGATGCGGAGTCCACGAGGAGGTGTCCGCCGGCGATCAGCGCGCACAAGCCGAGGATGAAGATCGGCCCGTCCCAGGCCGTGGCGGCCCCCGTCGGGATCTCGTGGTCGTCGGTCGGACCGTGGTCTCGGCGGAAGAGGTAGAGCAGGTAGAGCAGGAAGAGGATCTCCATCGTGATGCCTTCCCACCGTGCCACGTACCGGTCCGAAACGCAGATGAACAGCACGATCGTCGCGAGAAGCAGCATCGGTGCATCCCGCCGGACGAGAAGGCGAGGGACGGGGCAGGCGCGCAGCAGCGCCGTTGTACCCAGGATCAGGCCCATGTTGAAAACGTTGGATCCAACGACGTTCCCGAGAGCGATATCGGGCTGAGCCTTCATCGCGGCAAGCAGCGTCACTACGATTTCGGGCGCGGAGGTTCCCAGCGCGACGACGGTCATACCGATCACGAGGTCGGGCAGGCAGAAGCGACGCGCGATCCTCGCCGCCGAGTGGACGACCAGGTCAGCCCCCTGCCAGAGGAGAAAGAGCGAGACGATGAGGAACAGGGCGGAGGCCAGCGGGTGGTCCATCAAGGTCCCCGACCCTCTCGGTCCTTCCGTCGCTTCTTCAGCTCGGCCTCGACGCGATCGGGGCGATACCGCTCGCGGTCACGCTCCCGCAGGCTATCCAGCCGCTTGCGCAGGTCGGGGTCGTGCAACGCCAGGATCCGCGCCGCCAGAAGCGCAGCGTTCTTCGCTCCGTCGATCGCCACCGTCGCCACGGGAGTCCCGGACGGCATCTGGAGCGTTGCGAGCACGGCGTCGACCCCCTGAAGCGGGCCCGCGCTGCACGGGACTCCGATCACCGGCAGCAGCGAGTGGGCCGCGGTCACTCCGGCGAGGTGCGCCGCAAGCCCGGCGAAGGCGATGATTACCCCGAAGCCGTCCGCTTCCGCGCTCCGCGCGCACTCCACGGCGGCGTCGGGTGTTCGATGTGCGGAGACCACCCGGAGTCGACTCGAAATGCGGAGCTCGTTGAGTGTCTCCTCGGCCTCGAGCGCCACATCCAGGTCGCCAGGGCTGCCGGCGAGCAGGAGCACGCCCGCGGAGGGCCTTGCCTCGGTGGGGACTGCCGGGCTCACGTGGGGCGCTCCGCACGCTCGCCGTACACCGAAGAACCTTCAATGAAAAGCGCCATGGCTAATCCGATTTCACCCAGAAAAGCGACTTGGAGGACCCCCCTCCCGCTCATCCCCGACGAAGAGCGCGAAACATCAAGCCTAACAGAGATCCAGCAGAACGGGAAAATCGCGATCCGCTGTTCCGAGGAGAAGGGGCCCCTTCGACGGCGATCTCCACGGGCGGACGGCTTCGTTGGTCCAGTCGTGCGCTGGGTCACCGAACAACACTTCGTCTGGGCCAGATGCAGG
>DAOUZG010000176.1 GCA_030665705.1 Deltaproteobacteria bacterium
CGTGGCTTCCCAACTACCCCTACTGGCATCCGTTTCCCTCGGAGCTCGTCGCGTTCTCGGAGCTGTACCGGCAGCTCTTCGAGAACAGCATTGCCGTGCCCGGACCCGAGGTCGAGCGGATCGGCGCCGCGGCGGCGCGCACGAATTCGACCGTTGTAATCGGAATCAACGAGCGCGAGGAGCGGGGCGGCACCCTCTACAACACGCTCTGCTACCTCGGACCCGACGGCCGTGTCCTCGGGAAACACCGCAAGCTCGTCCCCACGCTGAGCGAGCGACTGATCTGGGGCGCCGGCGACGGCTCCGACCTCGAGGTCTACGACGTAGGCACGGGACGAATCGGGGGACTGATCTGTTACGAGCACCAGATGGCGCCGGCCCGCTACGCGCTGGCGGGGCTCGGCATCCAGATCCACGCCTCCGTCTGGCCCGGTTATAGCTTCCTGCACCCGATCGTCGACGCGGCGACGCGGCACCTCGCCTACGAGAACGCGTGCTTCGTCGTTGTGGCGCGCGACGTCATCACCGCGGAAGATCTTCCCGAAGGGCTCCCTCTGGCCGAGCCCGCAATCTGGGAGGCCACCGGGGGGAGCGCCATCATCGCACCCGGGGGCGAGTACCTCGCGGGCCCCGAGCTCGACAAGCCGGCGCTCCTCTATGCCGAGATCGATCTCGACCGGATCATCGAGGCGAAGCGTTGGGTCGATTCGGTCGGCCACTACAGTCGTCCCGACGTCTTCCAGCTCCGGTGGGACCGTCGTCCCAAGACGCCGGTGCGGATCGAATCCGAACGCCCACTCCCTACCGACGAGGACGATTCCTGAGGGGACGCGCGACCGCGCGCTAAGTCCCCGCGACGGTAGCGGCCAGGATGAGTTGGGCCGCGTAGTAGAGGGGCCGTCCCCAGGCGCCGTTCCAGAAGGTCGAGACCACGAAGCGCTCGCGCGCCACCGCCAGATCCGAAACGAAGAAGCCGAGCGCTCCAACCAAGATCCTCGCATCGCCGTGTGCGCTCACCGTTCCAGCCGCGAACACCACCATCGCGGAGATCACGACGACGTACGCGTAAACCGCAAGACGCATCGTGCCGGAGACATGGGGGCGGAGCCACCGCAGTACCGAGAAGCCCAGAAAGAGCAAGACCACCGCCGCCGCGATACAGCCTGCGGCATCGACGCCGCGGAGGACAAACGTGGCTCCGTAGGCGACGTGTCCCAGCAGAAAGCTCGCGAGCCCAGCGCGGAACACGGGCGACGCTCCGCGCGGAATCAACAACACGTCCCCGAGCCAGCAGAGCACGAGCGCCACCAGCACTCCTCGGCCGTACGCGGAGCCGAGCGCGCCGGCGGCGAGAGCCGCGCCCAGGAAGCCGGTGGATGCCAGGGGCTTCGCGATCCAGACACCGAGGCGCATGCCCCGGTACTGGGCGGCGAGAAGCACGGCTACGGAGACCGCGGTGAGCGCAGCGAAGAAGATCACGCCGGCATTCTATCCGTTCGACCGCGGGTCGAGTCGACGAGCAACGCAAGTGGTGGGGGCGTTCAACCCCGTTGAATGGGGGTTCGGGACCCCACGCTGCACGCAGCCCGGAACCGAGCCGCGGATCGGGACCTACTGCATCGCAGGCACCGGGCGACGGAAGCCCTCTCCTACTCTACTCTGTGGACGGACGCGGACCCGTCGTACCTTCGGAATCCACGAGCGGTGGCTCCCGGAGGCTCGAGGGTCGGACCGGGAGGAAGAGACCGTGGCGGATATCCGGGATCGCATGATTCGCGCTGCCAAGTTGGACGCCCAGCTCTACGAAGAGGTGGAGGCCGACAAGGGCGCGATGGGGCAAGCGATGGGGGTCGTGATCCTTTCCGCTATCGCGGCTGGAATCGGAAACGTCGCGAATGGCGGACTGGTCGGGATCCTGGTCATGACGATCGGTGCCCTGGTGGGGTGGTACATCTGGGCCTTCCTCACCTACTTCATCGGGACCCGATTCCTAGCGGAGGCACAGACCGAGGCGGACCAGGGCGAGCTGCTTCGCACCATCGGCTTCTCCGCCTCACCCGGGATTATCCGCGTGCTGGGACTCATCCCAGGCATCCGTGAGATCGTCTTCCTGGTGGCCGGGATCTGGATGCTGGTCGCGATGGTGATCGCCGTCCGACAGGCGCTCGACTACACCAGCACGTGGCGCGCGATCGTCGTCTGCGCAATTGGCTGGGTGATCCAGGCGATCATCCTCTCCATCATCCTGGCGGTCGTCGGCACGGGCTAGAGAGTCGGGTCCGGAATCACTTCTGCTCGAACGTCCAGATCCCGTCCCAGACGGGGGGCGGATTCTCCTTGAGAATCTCGATCCGGCGGAGCAACAGCGTGCTGGGACCGTCGCGGTCGCCGCTCATGGAGAGCACCTCACGAAGTGCACGTTCCGCATCGGGCCACCGACCCTCCCGGTATGCCCTCAACCCCTCCGCGTACGACTCGACGAATCCCGACGAAGGGGACGGGGAGACGTCCCGTCCGAGGATCTCGAAGATTCGCACGCTCTCCTTCTTCCCCTTGACACGAATCGTGTCGAGCTCTCGAACCCGGAAGCCCTCGACGCGGCTCACGAGGTCTGAGCTCGCGATGATGCCGACACCGTAGAACTTGGTGAGCCCCTCGAGGCGAGAGCATAGGTTCACACCATCGCCGGTCACGGTGTAGTCGAAGCGCAGGCGGCTTCCCATGTTGCCAACGACCATCTCGCCGGCGTGAATTCCGATCCCCACCCGCAGGCGATCAACGCCCAGCAGCTCGGGTCTCTCCGCGCGGAGGCGCGCAATCCCTTCCTGCATGGCGAGCGCGCACTCGCAAGCGCGGAGCGGGTGAGCCTCGACCGGAAGGGGGGCGCCCCAGAACGCCACGATTGCGTCTCCGATGTACTTGTCGAGGGTTCCACGGCTCTCGAAGACGAGCTGGGTCATGGGGGTGAGGTATTCGTTCAGCAGCCGCGAAACATCGTCGGGCCCGATCTCCTCCGCGAGCATCGTGAAGTCGCGGACATCGCTGAAGAGGATCGAAAGATCCCGCCGCGCACCCCCGAGGCGAAAGCTCTCGGGGCGGTTGATCATCTCGCTGACGACCTCGGGCGGGACGTATGTGGCAAACCGGTTGCGAATCATCCGCGCTCGCGCATCGACCGTCACACCGTGGGTGACCGCGACGGCCATATAGACAGCCCCGAGCGTGAGCGCCGGGTAGGTGACGTTGATCCAGATTCCCTCCACGACAAAGGCATAGGTGGTTGCGCCGATCAGCAGGGTGAGCAACACGCCCACGAAGCCCGCTCCGTTGGCGGCGTTCTGGAACCTCGGGACCACCAGGGAGACGAGAATCCCGAGCAGGACGAGCGCACCGAGCTCGACGAAGATGAGCCCGTCGTGCCGGCGAAGCACGTTTCCGGCGAGCAGGTTGTCGAGGACGTTGGCCAGGATCTCCACCCCGGGGAAGACGGTCCCGAACGGGGTCGTCTGCACGTCCCCGATCCCGACCTCCGTGGCTCCGAGCAGTACGATCCGGCCCTCCAGCGCCTCCCGCGGCACGCGGTCCCCCAAGACATCGGCCGCGGAGTAGTGGGGGAAGGTTCCCGGAGGACCGCGGAAGTTGATGAGAACCTTTCCGCCCTCGTCGGTGGACAGGCTCGAAGGCCCCAGACGGATCTCGCGAGTCCCCTCCTGATCACCGAGAACGACGGCTCGCTGACCCCGGACGATCTCGAGCAGGGCGAGTGCGAGCGATACGTGCAGCTCTCCGCCGCACTGAGCGACGAGCGGTGCCCGCCGGACGACGCCGTCTCGGTCGCGCAGCGTCGAGAAGAAGCCCAGGCGCCGCGCGCTGACCTGAAACAGCTCGATGTTCGGCTCTACACCGGTGCACGTCAGGATCGGCGCCGCCCCTTCCGGTGGAAGCCGGGCGACGGCGACCTGTGACTTGCGCACGAGGCTCAACGCCTTCCGGAACTCCTCCTCCCCCAGCCCATCCTCCTCGGCCGTTCGGAAGTAGTAACCGAGCACGGTTCGTTGGGAACGCGCGATGGCTGCAGCGAGGAGCCGGTCGGTGTCCGCGTTGGCCAGCGCCTCATCGAGCAGTCCGAGCACGGTCGGGTCGGCGTCGTGCCGCCTCTCCATGGTCGTTCGGAGGTTGCGCAGCGTTGCGGTCTCGGGGACTACCTCGGGCTCGCTGAACAGGATGTCCATGCCGATCACGGCAACGCCGGCGTCGCTTAGCCGATCGACCAGCCGCGCCATCACGCTGCGACGCCACGGCCAGCGACCGAACTCATCCACGCTCTTTTGATCGATCGTGACCAGGACTACACGGTCCGTGGTCGGGGCCACGCCCCGGAGTCGAAAGCGCCAGTCGAGAAGCGAAAGCTCCAGCCGGTCGAGAACCCACGGGCGGATTGCGAACAGTGCAAGCATCAAGGCCAGCGCGAGCAAGCCCGCAACAACGATCCACGCGCGCGGCCTCATCGGCTAAACCCTTCGTCGAGCTCGGTCACCGAGCGGCGGTCGACGGCAAGACACACAGCTGGCGCCCTCGCTACGCCAACCCGGTGAGGAATCCGGGCTAGTGTCCTGTCCCGGAAGTTCGCTTGCATTCCCGGC